>JANOYI010000288.1:0-4107 GCA_031428795.1 Ilumatobacteraceae bacterium
CGGCAAGCTCGTCGGGCCGCAGGACGTCACCGCACAGACCGAACAGTGCCTGGCCAACCTGTTCACGCTGGTCAGCGCGAATGAGTTCGACCGCGAGGACATTCATCAACTCACGATCTACGTCGTCGGTCGTCACCAGAATCTCATCGATGCATGGCATGCGGTGACCAGGGGCTTCGACAACAACGTGCCGCCGGCGACGCTGCTGGGCGTCACCGTGCTCGGCTACGAGGACCAACTCGTAGAGATCGACGCTCAGGTCGAGCACAGCGACAGCAAGGGCAAGTAGTCGTCGAGGTTCATGGGCACGAAGCCTCGGATACGCAGCGCATCACAGGCGCCGACCACCGCCGGGTCTTCCACCGCCCCTGTGAACGCCGCCCGCAGTTCGTTCACATGCGACTGGTAGCGCAAAGGCACAACGATTGGCAGGCACGGCACTCGCGGCCCACTACCGACCACGGACAACGGACGAACCAGTTCCGGCTCCAGCGAGCAGACCAGCGCCCACGTGACGGCATCGATGGACGCAACATCAGCACGGGCCTCGGCAACGGCCCGCACGCTCTCCAGATGCGAGCCAGTTTCGACGACCGAAGTCGGCACCCCGCCCCATGCGCTCTGCAAGCTGATCCAACCCGACAGGCTGTCGGCCGCGTTGCGCGCGGTCACCACACCCGGCCGACTTCGCAGCTGCTCGATCGGCGCCGCCTCACGACTGATCAGCACCGACCGATACTGGCCGTCGACCGAGTCCGGCACGTCGTAATCGAAGGTTCCGACAACAGCGACCTCATCCGCCAGCTGCGTCACGAGAGGCCACCCGCAGGTCTGCGCGAACAGCAGGTCTGGGTGATGCCACACGTCGGGAGTCAGCATCTCCCACTCCAGCGTCGAAGGACCCCAACCAAGATGCCGCCGGACCACGCCCCACAACGAATCCACCGCATCGCGCAGCGGAAGTAACGAGTACATCGCCAGCGACGCCACCATCGGTGGCTCGGTCACGAAATGCCGCGCGACCCGTATGGGCGGGCGCCCGGCGACAACGGATGATCCGGTTGACAGAACGGTGTGAAGAAATACGTACGAACAACTTCGAGGTAGCCGCCCGAGTACAACCCGGCTCCTCGATCGGCCTCCGCGTCGGAGCCCATTTCTCGGTGCAGCGCTGGGAGCTTGTACCAGGCCAGCTGCGGCACGGCGTGGTGGGTGTGATGCAGGTTGTTGTTCAGGTACAGCAGGGCCAACGGCGGGCTGGCCTTGACCACCGCGCTCCGCGTGCCTTCCGCGACAGCAGCGTGCTCAACGAACGAACGCAGCTGCGTGCACGATGCACCGCCCAAGCAGAAGCCTGCGACGTAGACCAGCGGATTGAAGCCAACGACACCGAAGAGCCACCAGCCGAGAACGGCGCAGGCTGCGAGATGCAACGCCCAGGGAACCACGATGCCGCCGCCACCAAGGAGACGAACCTCGCGCCACCAGAACCGAACAATGCCTCGCGGTACGCCGAGCGTCAGCCGGCCAGGAGCGGTGCGCAGCAGGAGGTAGTAGCGACGACGCCACGGGCTGGCCCGGTGCCACGACGGCGGTGGGACGTAGAACGATTCCGGGTCATCCTCGGGGTCGGTGAGATCCGACAAGTGATGCTGAATATGGAGCGCCTTGTACCGCCCGAAGGGCAGCCACAGCGACAGCGGAATCGACCCGATTGCGGTGTTCAACCAACTCCAGCGAGTCGGATGACCGTGAAGCTGCTCGTGGCCCAACGACATCCACAACCCTCCGAGCGGGATCATCACGGCCAGCTGTAGCGGCCACGGAATCGACTCGTGCATCACCACAACTAAAAACCATGCGACAAAAAACAGCGCTAAGACCACAACCGTCGGCCACTCGGTCGACCGAGTACCAATACCTGCGGACCGCTGCGTCGCTACCTGGGAAGTGTCGTACGACAACTCCGCCTCCATGCCCTCACCGGCCGCGTGCCCGGCTCGGTCGTCTGTACGTTACCGGAACGGCCGTACCGGTTCACAGCTTTACGTCGCGCGACCCCGAGAAGGCGGTGAACCGAAGTCCGAATTCCTGAGACGATCGTACAAGGAATTCCGTTAACCGTGTAGTGTCCAAATTCGTGACCGACATGCAGCAGGAGCCCGTCGAGCAGGCCGAGACCCAGCCGGCCAAAACTCACTCGGAGGGCCGCCGCGGTGGGCGCGCTCGATCGGACCGCGGGCCGCGCCTACCGTTCCAGGAACCGTTCCGCCAGCCCACCATGCGGCTCAATCACACCGAGGTGCTGTCGGCCGACGAAGTGGAATCAATCCACGAGGCGAGCCTCACCATTCTGGAACGCATCGGCATGGAATTCCTCGACGGCGAGTCACGCAGCATCATGCGCGAGGCGGGCGCGGATGTCGAAGAGTCGACCCAGCGAGTGCGTTTCTCAAGGGAGCTCGTCGAGACATCCGTGGCGAAGGTGCCCAGCGAGTTCACGCTGCACAGTTGGAACCCCGAGCGCAACATGCGCATCGGCGGCCGCTGGATGACCTTTGCAACCGTCGGCAGTGCCCCGCACTACATCGACCGTAAGGGCGTTCGCCGCACCGGCGACCGGGCCGGTTTCCAGGATCTGCTCAAACTTGCGCAGATGTTGAACATCATCCATTACGTCGGCGGCTACCCCGTCGAGCCGGTCGACATTCACCACAGCATCCGCCACCTGGAAGCCAGCTACGACACGCTCACCCTGACCGACAAAGGCCTGCACTGCTACAGCCTCGGCCGCCAACGCAATCGCGACGTGTTGGAAATGGTTCGGATCGCACGCGGCGTCGACATGGCAACACTCGATCGCGAGCCATCTGTCATCACGGTCGTCAACACCAACTCTCCACTGCGCCTCGACACTCCAATGGCGCAGGGAATGATGGAATTCGCCGCGCACAACCAACCGATCATCGTCACCCCGTTCACACTCGCTGGCGCAATGGCCCCCATCACTCTCGCCGGTGCCGTGGCGCAGCAGAACGCCGAGGCACTGGGCGGCATCACCTTCGTGCAAACGATCAACCCGGGCGCCCCAGTGATGTACGGCGGTTTTACGTCCAACGTCGACATGCAGTCTGGCGCTCCCGCGTTCGGCACGCCCGAGTACGTACGCACCGCGATGATCGGCGGGCAGATGGCCCGCCGCTACGGATTTCCGTACCGCAGTAGCAATGTCTGCGCAGCCAATGCTCTCGACATGCAGGCGGCGTACGAGAGCGTGTTCTCGCTGTGGGGCGCGATCATGGGCGGCGTCAACTTCTTGATGCACGGCGCCGGTTGGATGGAAGGCGGGCTGCACGCCAGCCTCGGCAAGATGGTGCTCGACGCCGACCTGCTGGCGATGGTGGCTGCGATGATGGATCCAGTCCCGGTCAACGCCGACACCCTTGCGATCGACACCATCGACGAGGTCGGCCCTGGCGGACATTTCTTCGGCACACAACACACACAGGACCGCTTCCGTCACGCGTTCTACAAGCCGCTGGTCTCTGACTGGCGCAACTATGAGTCGTGGCAGGAAGCCGGCAGCCCAACGGCCGATCAGAAGGTCGAGCAGCTGGTCACCCAGTACCTGGACGCCTATGAGCCGCCGCCCATGGACCCTGCAGTGAAATCCGAGCTCCGTGCCTTCGTCGACCGTCGCGTCGCCGAGGGTGGCGTCGCCACCGATTATTAAATGCGTCAATGAACGACACACACGTCTCAATAAGGGGAATGCAATGAAGTCATCCGCACAGGTGGTCGTCGTCGGCGGAGGTGTGGTGGGCGCCAGCGTGCTGTACCACCTCACCAAGGCCGGCTGGACCGATGTGGTGTTGCTGGAGCGCAAGCAGCTCACTGCCGGCAGCACCTGGCACGCAGCTGGCGGCATGCACACGCTCAACGGCGACCCCAATGTGGCGCGTCTTCAGCAGTACACGGTCAGCCTGTACAAGGAGATCGAGAAGGAATCCGGCCAGGACTGCTCCATTCATCTTCCCGGCGGTATCCAGCTGGCCGACACACCTGAGCGACTCGACTGGCTGCGCATGGCTCAAGCTCGCGGCCGCT
>JANOYI010000289.1:0-1961 GCA_031428795.1 Ilumatobacteraceae bacterium
CGAGACGAATCTTCACCGAATCAGAGTTGGCCGACGAGGTTCGAGAAGAAGGTGCTGAGCGCCGTGCCAAAGAGGCGAGCGCCAATGACGACAACCATGGCAATGGCGGCCACGATGAGGCCGTACTCAACCATTGTTGCGCCTTCGTCCTGGGCCTCTACCTCGCGGCTGGCGATGTGATTCTGAACCTTGGTGTACAGCTTGATCATGATGTGACCTCCCGTGGTCTCCCGTTCGCCCGTTCTTGGGCTGATCAAAAAGTACCTGTACCGGGCCACGACAACAATGGGTCATTCGACTCATTTGTCAGTTTCGGTGTCGACACCTATGCCACACCGCCAACACGACCGCCGACAGCGCGGCCGCGACCGCGCCGCCCGCCAAAACATGCGGCCAGACAATGGCAGCACCCATGGCTGCGGCCACCATGAACGCAGCTTCTGCGATCACGTACCACGCAGGGATTCGGGCGCCACAACAGTGGGCCTTGCCTCGCTGCAGCACCCACGAGACCACCGGGATGTTACGAATCATCGGGATGGGTGCGCCGCACACGCAATGCGAGCGACCCGTGGGCGGTTGGCCGACCAGGCGCCGCTCGAGGACGACGCAAAGAAACGAGGCCGTAAATCCGGCGAAGATGACCACTGCGACGAGATTGATCCACACCACTGCGGGCGGGTCGGCGGCGCTGAGCATCGTCGGATGGTAGCGGCGGTCGACGCCCGCTACCGGGACTGCCTTCAGTCGCCCCAGTGGCGTTGTTCTTTGAAGGGGTCGCCGTACATGTGGTAGCCGTTGCGTTCCCAGAAGCCGGCCTTGTCGTCGGCC
Organism: Ilumatobacteraceae bacterium; assembly: GCA_031428795.1. Lineage (GTDB taxonomy): Bacteria > Actinomycetota > Acidimicrobiia > Acidimicrobiales > Ilumatobacteraceae > UBA668. Next base: position 832 of record JANOYI010000289.1, read on the forward strand.
CGCAATTCCAGCGAGCGCACCCACTTGGCGCTCTTCCAGAAGTAGAGGTGCGGCACCACGATCCTCACCGGACCGCCGTGGATGGGCTCGATCTCTTCGCCCTCGAACGCGTACGCAACGATCGCCTCATCGGTGGTGATGTCGGCCAGCGGCAGGTTGGTGGTGTACCCGTGCTCGGCGTGCTCCACCACGAACTTCGCATCACGCTGCACGCCCGCCCGCTCGAACAGGTCGCGCACACGCACACCCGTCCACCGGGTGTCGAACTTGCTCCACTTGGTGACGCAATGGATGTCGAACGTGAGCGTCGCGGACGGCATGGCTTTCAGCTCGTCGAGCCCGATGGTGAACGGCTGATCGACGAGCCCGGTGATCGTCAGGTCCCACTCACCCGGCTTGTACTTGGGCACATCACCGACGTGCAACACCGGGAAGCGGTCCGTGAGGTACTGGCCCTTCGGGAGCCGAGCAGGGTCGATGCCCTTGGCCTCCAGCTCCTTACGATTGCGATCGAAGAATCCCATGCCCCCAGTCTGCCTCCGACCGCCAGTTCACGGCCACGCGGCCAGGCGTGCGCGTAAGGTGTCCACATGAGCGACCTTCCGCCCCCTCCCCCGCCCAACATGGGTCCGCCCCCCGGCTACGTCGCATACGGCGGCCACGGCGCTGTGCAAGGGACCTTCCGGCGAATCGGCGGTCTGACGAAGTGGCTGGTCGGCTTGCTGATCGCGGCGCTCGCCGTGCAGGTGGTGTCGTTGCTGGTGCAGTTCACCCTTCGCGACTCGGCCGACGACTTCATCAACAACACGATCTCGTCGTCAGACTTCGACGACAAGCTGGGGCTCTACGTCGGCGTAGGCCTTCTCGCCGCTGTCGCTGCGATCGCCCAAATCGTGATCCTGATCATCTGGACGTTCCGCCTTGCCAAGAACGCACAGGTTCTCGGCCGCCAGCCGCAATCGTTCAGCCCAGGCGCCTCCATCGCCGTCAACATTCTCGGCGGCTGCACGCTCGGCATTCTCAACTTCTTCATGTGGCACGAGATATGGAAGGCCAGCGACCCCGAAACCGCCCCTGGGGACCCGAGTTGGAAGCAGCGCATGGTCAGTCCCCTGATCACCGTCTGGCTC
>JANOYI010000290.1:0-25697 GCA_031428795.1 Ilumatobacteraceae bacterium
CCGGCAGCGGCGAGGTTGGCGGTGAATACGTCGTGGTCGTTGGCGGCCGCCGCCTCGAAGCCGTCGATCTCCTGCGGCCCGCGGTCGTTACCCGCATGGGGGTCGATAGCGACAATCTGCACACCCGACGGCGCTGCACTGGCCAGCACGATGGTGCTGCGCCCGCGGAAGCTGCCGATCTCCACAATCGTGTCGCCCTGATGGGTACCAGCGGCCGCGTTGTACAACCGCTGTGCCTGGTCGGGGCTCATCCATCCATCGGCGCCTTCTACGGCTGCCAATGCTTCATCGAACGATCGCATGCTGCTCACCCTACGTACACTCCCAATCCGAAAACGATCGCCCACACCATGCCCAGAATCTGCAATGTTCGATCGGCGGCGAAGATCTCTTCCGGCGCTGCGCCGTGGCCCTGCTCAAGGATCAGCGTGTAGCGCAGCAGGGCTGTCAGCATCGGCACGATCGACAACTCGTAGAACGGCCAGGAACTGCCGGACAGCTCGCGAACCTCGAACGCCCAGATGCAGTAGGTCACCAGCGTCGCGCCAACGCTGACGGACAGCACAGTCTGCAGGAAGGTCAGGGTGTACTCGTCGAGGGTCGCGCGTGTACCGCCGCCCTCCCCTAGCTCGCGCAGTTCTGCGAATCGTTTGCCGGTCACGATGAACAGCGAGCCGAACGACGTACACAGCACGAACCAGGTGCTCATCCGTACGTCGGTGACCACGGCGCCGGCGATTGCGCGTAACACAAAGCCGGCGGCAACAGCTACGAGGTCGACGACGGCCACGTGCTTGAGCACCGTGCTGTAGGTAGTGGTCAGCAACACATAGCCGAGCACGACCAGGCCGAGTTGCCAGTTCAGCGCGAACGCAAGCCCGATTCCGCCAACCAGAAGGAGGGTGCCCACAATTCGCGCGACGCCCAGAGGTAGTGCACCACTGGCAATCGGTCGATGACGTTTGGTGGGGTGCTGTTGGTCAGCGGCGACATCGTGAATGTCGTTCCAGTAGTACGTGCCGCTGCTGGCCAGGCAGAACGCAACGAACGCGAGCGCTGTCTTCCACAGCGAGGACCAGTTGTCCAATACGCCCGCAGCTCCGGGGGCGGCGAACACGAGCACGTTCTTCGTCCATTGCTTGGGACGCGCCTCGCGGATGATGGCCTTCAGCATGATTCGAAACCGACTGGCACGGCCGACACGAGCGTGCGCTTCACCAGTAACGGATGGTCAGCGCGAGCGAGCAGCTCGCGGTCGCCGGCACTGTCGCCGTACGCCCACACCGTTGCGTCTTCCCAGCCACCATCGGCCAGCCACGCGTCAAGTCGACGAACCTTTTCCTGAGCACGACAGTTGGCGCCGTCCAGCCCGTCAGCGAACTCGTCGCCAACCGTGAGCGGCTCGGCGCAGAGCACGTCGTCAACACCGAGCCGGCGGCCCAGTGGCCTCAGGTACGGCCCCAGTGACGCTGAGACCAGCACGATTCGGTGTCCGGCCCGCTGGTGCCAGCGCAGCCGTTCGAGCGTGTCTGAGCGCAGCCAGTCTGCCTCGACGTGCTTCGCAAACTCTTCGCCCAGCGCTTCAACCTGGGCCACCTTGCGGCCGCGAAGCACCCCGCCCACGATGAGTTCCTTCATCCGGTCGCGGTCGCGCCGCACGCCAGCTCCCAGAGCCGAACCCGGCTTGCGCAGCATCGCTCGCGTCACGCCAGGCCAACCACCGACGCGCAGCAGGAATGGGCCAACGCAGTCACGAATCGTCAGTGTGCCATCCACATCGAACGCGGCGACATCCACAGAGCCACGCTCGGTCATCGCAGGCTCTCGATCATCGTCCAGAAGTCTGGCCAACTCTTGCTCACCACGTCGGGATCCTCGACAATGATGCCACTGGCACCCAGACCGAGCAACGCGAATGCCATCGCCAAACGATGGTCGTGGTGCGTACCGAGCGTGGCCGTGTGGGCGTTGCTGGGCTGCACGATCAGACCGTCAGGGTTGTCGACGGCGTCGACGCCGGCCACGCGCAGTTCGTCACACAGGTCGGTCAGCCGGTCGCTCTCCTTGTTGCGAATGAAGGAGACGCCGTGAATGTCCGTCTTACTGTTGGCGAAGGCGGCGACCACGGCAAGGGTGGGAACGAGGTCAGAGAGATCGACCATGTTGATCGCGATGCCGTTGAGCTCGCCGAAGCGGCTGACCGTGGTACCCGAATCGTCCTGCACCACATCGCAGCCCATGCGTGCAAGGACGTGACAAAACGCTGTGTCGCCCTGCAGCGAGTTTCGTGTCAGGCCAGGCACCCGCACTCGACCGCCACAGATTGCGGCTGCGGCGAGCGGGTAGCTGGCAGAGCTGGCGTCGGGTTCGATGACGAAGTCACGCGGTCGATAACGGCCGGCGGGGACGGTGATGATGCGGTCGCCCAGTTCCACTCCGTCGACGCCGAACTCCGCCATCACTGCTGCGGTAATGCGGATGTACGGTCGCGAGACCAGCGGGGTGGTGAGCACGAACCGCAGCCCGCTGGGGAAGTACGGGGCAATCAGCATCAGCGCAGTCAGGTACTGGCTGCTGACGTCGCCACGCAGCGACACCTCGTCGAGCGTGACGTCCACTGGGCCTTGCACGGTGACGGGCAGGTGGCCCCAGCCTTCTGCAGGGTGTACCTGGACGCCCATTGCGACGAGTGCGTCGTGGAGCGGCGCCATCGGTCGAGTCCGCAGGGGCGGTAGGCCATCAATCGTGTACGGCCCCGGCCCCAGGGCGGCGAGCGCGGTGATGAACCGTGATGTGGTCCCGGCCAGGCGGGCGGACAGCGTGACTGGACCACGCTTGAAGCGAGCGACGCCGCCCGCCACGCGTACGTCGTCGCCAGCGCGCTCGGCTTCCAGACCAAGCGCCCGCAGGCAGTCGAGCATCGCCTCGGTGTCGTCACCATCGGGTACGCCGCGCAGCATCGTCTCGCCACTGGCGAGGGCGGCGCAGACCAGCGCACGGTTGGCGACGCTCTTCGAGCCGGGCACTTCGATCACGGCATCGATGGGGGCGCTCAGCGGCGCCACGCGATAGACGTCCACGTCGGTCTCAGCTCAGCCGCTGCACGGCGGGTCGGTAGCCGCGGGCCAACAGGCCGCCGCGGTACATGTCGGCCACGAGAGCGTCCACCAGTACGACCGCGACGCCGCGGTTGCCTTCGGCACTGTGCACGACTTCGAAGCTGTACAGGTTGACACCCAGCTCGGCCGCGAGCGTGAACACCTCGGCGGCCGCGCCCGGTCGGTCTGGGATGGGGATTCGCATCTCGGCGAATTCGCCGGGCTGATTGGCCCGGTTCGGCAGGTTGGCCCGCGCGTCGCGCGCCTTCGTCAACCGGTCGTGCAGGCCAACGCGATCGTCGGTCTCGACAACACCACGCATGCCCTGCAGCCCTTCGATCAGCCCGTCGAGGGCCGACAGAATGGCGGTGCGGTTTTCGGAACAAATATCCAGCCAGATTGCCGGGTGACCACTGGCGATACGGGTCATGTCACGGAAGCCACCGGCCGCCAGGCGCAGCAGTGCAGCGTGTTCTTCGCCACGGTCGCTGGCCAGCCCCATCAGGGTGGCGGCGGCGAGGTGCGGCACGTGGCTGATGACAGCCACTACCTGGTCATGACGGTCTGCTGGTAGCGCCAGTACGTCGGCGCCGAGGTCGGCGACGACCGAAGCGACTGCGCTGAACGTGCTGTCGGCGGTTGCGGCCGTGGGCGTCAATACCCAGACGGCACCCTCGAACATGCTGCCGTCAGCACCATCGAGGCCTTCCAGCTCGCTTCCGGCCATCGGATGGCCACCAACGAAGCGGGCGTCGTCAATGCTTGCGGCCAACGCACCCTTGACGCTGCCGACATCGGTGACAACGCCATTTGTCCCGGCCAAGGCCCGCTTCACCTGGTCGACCAGCGTGAGCACGGGCGTCGCAACAAAGGTCACTTCAGCGTCGGCGTCCAGCCCGATCGAGCCGACGATGCCCATGTCCAGTGCTTGCGCACAACGGTCTGGATCGTGGTCGTCACCGCTGACAGTCCAGCCTCGCTCGGTGAGGGCGCGCGCGATAGAACCACCGATGAGGCCGAGACCTGCGATGTTTGCCCGTCGAGCCGCTGACACGATTGTTTAGCGTATCGGCCGGGTGTCGCCCGCAGCCGACTCCACCAGGCTGCGTACTTCGGCCTGGGTGAGCTCCCGCCACTCGCCGGGCTTCAGTGCGGCATCGCGAAGTGGCCCGATCCGAACGCGTACCAGCCGGTTGACCGGGTGGCCGACGGCCTCGCACATCCGCCGAATCTGACGGTTACGACCTTCGTGAATGGTCAGCCGCAGAACGCCTGGGCTGGGCTGCGAGACCTTGGCGGGGGAGGTCATCCCGTCCTCCAGCTCCACTCCATCACGCAATCGGCGCAGCGCTCCCCCGCCGGGGACGCCGCTGACCTCTGCCAGGTATTCCTTTTCCACACCGTGGCTGGGGTGGGCCAGCCGGTGGGCCAGGTCGCCGTCGTTGGTGAGCAACAGCAAGCCCTCGGTGGCAAAGTCCAGTCGGCCCACCGGGTAGACCCGCGGCTCAGCGGGCACCAGTTCGACGACAGTGGGTCGGCCCTGCGGGTCGTGCGCCGTCGTGACCACGCCGTCGGGCTTGTTGAGCAGGTAGTACACCAGGCCAGGCTTGACGCCAATCGGCACACCGTCCACCTCGACCAGGTCGTGATCGGTGTCGACGCGACGGCCGAGTACGGCCACCTCGCCATTCACGCTGACGCGACCGTCGGAAATCATGTCCTCGCAGACACGCCGGCTCCCCCAGCCGCGCACGGCCAGCACCTTCTGCAGGCGTTCGCCCTGCGGGAGGTCCGCGGACGCCGCCGCCATCTGTTCCCACAGCGGTGGCTCTACGGGCCGGTTCGGGTCGCGAGCGGTCCGATTCAGCTGAAAGTCGTCGAGGTCGTCATCGTCGTCGAGGTCGAGGTCGTCGCCCAGGTCGAGGTCGAGGTCGAGGTCGTCGCCCAGGTCGACGTCCATCTGATCGTCGGCCGGGTCAGCCACGGGCGTCCGTCGCAGGATCGATGCGCAAGCCGTGTTCGAGGGCTTCCACCACGTCGGCGCCAGGGACGAATTCGACGATCGGCGGCAAGTCGGCCAGCGAGTTGACGCCCAGCTTCTCCAGGAACGATGGAGTGGTGCCGAATAAGATCGCCTGGCCCGGTCCGCTGTCGCGGCCGACTTCGGTGACGTAGCCGCGAGCCTGCAGCGTGCGAATGACACCGTCGGGGTCGACGCCGCGGATGCTGGCCACCTGTGCACGCGACAGGGGTTGCTTGTACGCAATGATCGCCAGCGTTTCGAGGGCGGCGCCGCTCATGCGGGCCCGCTGCCCGTCCAGTAGGAAGCGCTCCACGTACGGCGACAGGTCCGGGTGGGTTTGGTAGCGGTAGCCGCCGGCGACCTTGGTCAGCTGGAAACCGTGGCCGGCTTCGGCGTAGGCGTCGGCCAGCTCGGCGCACAAACGGTCGATGACGACGATCGGCTGCTCCAGCAACTGGGCGAGCAGCTCGGTGGGTACCGGTTCGACGGCGACCATGATGATCGCCTCGATGGCACGCACCGTCTCGGCGTCGAGTGGGTTGGGCTGGTCAGACACGATCAGTAGTTCATCCTTCATAGTCGTCGATTTCGAGGCCGTTGATGTCAAGGTCATCGAGCAGGCCTTCGCCACCGGTCCAGATCACTTCGATGTCGCCGAAACGCTCGTTCTGGTCCAGCTCGACGAGCCCTTGTTTGAACAGTTCCAGCAGGGCCAGAAAGCGCACGATCACTTCCAGGCGCTCAACCAAACCGCTGGTCAACCGACGGAACGACATGCGGCCCACGCGAGGCAGCTCGTCGACCAGCTCGGCCAGGGCATCCGACACGCTGGCGCGAATGGGCGCCACGTGGAAGAGATCGATGCGAGGCACCACCTTGGGGGTGATGGCCTTCATGTACGCCCGGTGCAGGCGAGGTGGGGTGACACCCTCCATCAGGTCGGGCATCAGCTCGGCGAAGCGCTCGTCGGCGCCGACGGCCCGCGGGAACGAGTGGTCGGCATCGTCGGCCAGCCTGCTGAACACGCTCGCCACGTCCTTGAACGTCTTGCACTCCAGCAGTCGTGCCAACAGCAGGTCGCGCTCTTCCCACAGCGCCAGCTCGTCGTCGATGTCGATGTCGTCGCGACCAGGTAACAGCCGGCGGGCCTTCAGCTCCACCAGCGTGGAGGCAATCAGCAGAAACTCGGTGGCCAAGTCGAGGTCGAGGTGCTGCAGAAGCTCGATCTCCTCAAGGTACGCATCAACGATCCGGCTGAGGTTGACCTCGTAAATGTCCACCTGCTCCTTGAGGATCAAGTGCAACAAGAGGTCAAACGGCCCCTCATACACAGAGGTAGACACGTCAACAGCCACGGGATGAGATCGTACCCGTTGCCCACCCCTCCCAGCCGAAATGGCTTCGAGCACGATGCGGGCGACCGGTAGCCTGCGGCCGTGACACGCGTGCTTTCTTGCATCCAGCCCACGGGCGACGTACATCTCGGTAACTACCTGGGTGCGTTGCGCAACTGGGTGTCCGGGCAGCACGAGTCCGATGCATTTCACGGCATTGTCGACCTGCATGCACTGACCATCACCGAGACACCCGACACGATTGGTAACACGACGCTGCAGTTGGCGGCAATGCTGTTTGCAGTTGGGCTCGACCCCGACGTGGCCACCGTGTTTGTGCAGAGCCATGTCACCGAGCACAGCCAGCTGGGCTGGATGATGGAGTGCACCGTCAGCTTCGGCGAGCTCAGCCGCATGACTCAGTTCAAGGACAAGTCAGCCAAGCGCGAAGCCGAATTCATCTCCGCCGGTCTCTTCACGTACCCCGCGCTGCAGGCCGCCGACATCCTGCTCTACGACACCAACGAAGTGCCCGTCGGGGAGGACCAACGCCAGCACATCGAGATCACCCGCGACATCGCCATCCGCTTCAATCATCGCTTCGGCGACACCTTCGTGCTGCCCAAGGCGGTCACCCCCAAGTCCGGCGCTCGCGTGATGGACCTCCAGGACCCGACCTCGAAGATGAGCAAGTCCGCAAACACCGACAGCGGCTTGATCTATATGCTCGACGAGCCAGGTGCGATTCTGAAGAAGTTCAAGCGCGCCGTGACCGACAGCGACAACGAGGTTCGCTACGACCGGGCAGAGAAGCCGGGCATCAGCAACCTGCTCGACATCCTGGCCGCATGCACCGTCGGAAGCCCCGAAGCGCTCGCTGCTGGCTACACCCAGTACGGAACCTTGAAGACTGCTGCGGGCGAAGCCGTCATCGAACTGCTCGCCCCCATACAGACCCGCTACCACGAGCTGATGACCGACCGCGGCGAGCTGCAGTCGCTGCTGCGCAAAGGCGCCGGCAAAGCCCGCGAGGTCGCCTCCGTCACCCTGGCCAGAGCGCAGTCCGCAGTAGGAATGCTCCCCAGCTGACGTGCGGTCGGTTTGCACTCACTGATTGCTCTTGAATGGGGTGGGGCGAGTTACTGCCCCGGGCTCGGCGCGTAGCCCGGGTGTTTGTTGTCGACACTCGGTAACTGCGGTTGTCACTTTGACAACCGCAGTTACCGTCCTCTGAAAATCAGTACCGGGTACCGGCCGCAGCGACCCGAGACGGACGCGACGCCAGCGGCAACCCCCGATTCAAGAGCAATCAGTAGTTCCTGCGGAGGGCCGGCGTGTCAGATTTCGTCGGCTTGGCGAAGCTCAGTGGCGTGCTCGCCACGCCCCTGCGCAAGCTCGATGGTCTCCGACGATGAGCCGGCCGCGGCCAGCATGTCGGCGCCTACGCGTTCGTGGTCGTGGTACTGCTTGAAGCGAGTCGTCCTAGGGCCGACCACGGTCGCCAGCACACGGCTGAACGTCCCCAGCCCGCTGGCCAGCTTTCCGATGTCGTGCAGCAACGCCGCCGCGACCTCGGGGCGAGATGCGCCTGGAGCGAAATCGACGAAGCGGCGCGCCACCAGGATCGAGTGCCGACGATCTTGTACGCTCATCCGCTGCCACAACTCAGCCTCACCAGGCAGCAGTTGCCCTACGGCCCACGCAGTATCCGACGCCGGTGGCGGCGTGCGCGACAACGAGCCGACGAACCTGCGGGCCAGATGCATCACAGATGTCATCGTTGCTCTGCCCGCGGGTGCGCCTGGCGGTAGACCTGCCATAGGCGTTCCTGGCTGACTTTCGTGTACACCTGCGTCGTCGAGATGGAGGCGTGACCCAACATCTCCTGCACGATACGAAGATCGGCGCCGTGGTCCAGCAGATGAGTAGCGCACGAATGGCGCAGCACGTGCGGTGACAACTTGTCTGCCAGCCCCACTCGCTCGCCGTACTTCTTCACGATCACCCATGCGGCCTGCCGAGAGAGCCGCGACCCGCGCGTGTTCAAGAACACCGCCTCCTGGTCACCTCGCCGAGCCCAGCGGACGGGCTCCATATGTTGACGGCCCGATACCAGCCACTCGTCCATCGTGGCGACCGCTGCCCGACCAAACGGAACGATGCGCTCCTTGGCGCCCTTACCGAAGAGCCGAACCAGCCGGTTGTCACGATCCAGATCTCCGAGCGACAGATCGCAGGCCTCACTGATGCGAGCCCCGGTCGCGTAGAGGAACTCCAGCAACGCACGGTCCCGTAGCGACGCCGGATCAGTGGCAACGACGACGTCCAACAGCGCGCCAACCTCGGCCTCCGTCAGCGGGTGGGGAATGCCTGCGGGCACGCGCACACCCTCCACGTCGGCCGACGGATTGTCTGGCCGCACGCCCTCCTCCGCCATGAACCGGTGCAGCATGCGGATTGCCGCCAGCTGCCTCGCCACGCTGGACGGGGCAGCACCCGACGCTCGGCGCCCCTGTACGAACTGATCGAGCTGTGCGCGTTCGACGGTGAGCAGAGTGGCGTGTTGCGCCGTCAGCCATTCGCAATAGCTGGTCAGGTCGCGTCGGTAGGCCGAGAGCGTGTTGCGCGACCGGCCGCGCTCGCTGGCCATCCACGAGAGGAACTCCTCCACCTCGATGGGGAGGAAGTCGTTCACCCGCGCCCACTCTCCCGCAGGCGTCGCTCGACCAAGAGCAACCCAATGACGGTCTTCGCATCGTGGATCTCTCCACGCAGCACCATCTCCACTGCCTCCGCAAGGGGCACGTCGAGCACTTCCATGTGCGCTTCTTCCGGCCCATGGGTCTCGCGGGGCACCTCGACAAGATCCGTGGCCAGGTACAGCGTCAGCACCGAGTCGGTCATCCCGGCAGACGGGTACATGTCGAGCAGGTGCTCCAAGCAGCCTGGCTGCAGACCGACCTCCTCGACCAGCTCACGTGCGGCGGTGATCTCAGTCGGCTCTCCCACCACGTCGCGCATGCCCGCGGGCACCTCGATGACGTAGTCGTCGAACGGCGCGCGGTACTGACTGACCAGCACGACCCGCGGAGTTCCGTACTCATCGAACCGCAGTGGCACGGCAGCAACTGCACCGGGCGACCGAACGACGTCGCGCGTGAACGAGTCACCCTCGGGTGACTCGTACTCGGCCACTGCCACATGCCAGATGTAGCCCTGATGCACCAACCGGTCGCCTAAGTGGCGAAATGCTGCCACCGGCTCAGGCCACCGACTGATCGTCGATCACTCGCAGCGAAGGGGCGCCGGCAGCATGACGGGCCAGTGCGTGCGAGACCAGCTCACGGAACAGCGGGTGCGGACGGTCGGGGCGGCTCTTGAACTCGGGGTGGGCCTGAGTGGCAACCCAAAACGGGTGGTCCGCCATCTCGATGAACTCGACCAGCCGACGATCTGGCGACAGGCCGGTACAACGCAGGCCCGCCGCTTCCAGGCGCGGCTTCCATTGCGCATTCAGCTCGTATCGGTGACGGTGACGCTCGCTGACCACCGGCTCGCCGTACGCACGATGAACCCGACTGTCGGGCTCGAGGATGGCGTAGTAGGCGCCGAGGCGTTGCGTGCCTCCCTTGTCGCTGACATCGCGCTGGTCGTGCATCAGGTCGATGATCGGGAAAGCCGTGTCTGGATTCATCTCGGTGCTGTTGGCATCGGTGAGGCCCATCACGTTGCGGGCATAGTCGATGGTCATCGCCTGCAGTCCAAGGCACAGGCCGAGGCACGGAATGTCGTGCTCGCGGGCGTAACCGGCCGCAGCGATCTTGCCTTCGAAGCCACGATCGCCGAACCCACCCGGAATCACGATGCCGTCGAGATCGGCGAGACGGCCAGCAACGAGCAGGCCCTCAACTTCCTCGGCCTGGATCCAATCGATCTCCACTTTCGCACCGTGATGGAAGCCGGCGTGCTTCAGGCTCTCCACCACCGACAGGTAGGCATCCTGATAATCGACGTACTTGCCGATGAGACCGATCTTCACCGGCTTTACTGCAGCCTCCACCTTGGCGACCATGTCGTGCCAGGGCGTGAGGTCGATGGGCGCATCGAGACGAAGGCGTTCGAGCACAACTGTGTCCAGGCCCTCGTCATGCAGAATCAGCGGCAGCTCGTAGATGTTGCGGGCATCGGCAGCATTGACCACGGCACGATCATCGACGTTGCACAGGTTGGAGATCTTGTGCTTGAGCGTGTCGCTGAGCGGAGCCTCGCTGCGGCACACGATGATGTCGGGCTGAATGCCACGGCTGCGCAGTTCGGTGACCGAGTGCTGTGTGGGCTTGGTCTTCTGTTCGCCAGATGGCCCGATGAACGGAACCAGGGTGACGTGGATGTAACAGATGTTGTCGCGGCCAACATCGGTGCGGAACTGACGAAGCGCTTCCAAGAACGGAAGAATCTCGATGTCACCGACCGTGCCGCCGACCTCGGTGATCACGACGTCGACATCGTCGGTGGCCAGGCGCATGATGCGCTTCTTGATCTCGTCGGTGATGTGCGGGATGACCTGCACGGTCTTGCCCAGATAATCACCGCGGCGCTCAGCGGCCAGCACAGCTTGGTAGATGCTGCCGGTCGTGGCGTTGGAGTTGCGGGTCAGTGGCTCGTCGATGAATCGCTCGTAGTGGCCCAGGTCGAGGTCGGTTTCACCACCATCGTCGGTGACGAATACCTCGCCGTGTTCGAACGGGTTCATGGTGCCCGGATCGACGTTGATGTACGGATCCAGCTTCTGCATGGTCACCCGCAGGCCACGCATTTTGAGCAGGCGACCCAGCGACGATGCGGTGAGACCCTTGCCGAGGGAGCTGGCAACGCCTCCGGTCACGAAAATGTGCTTCGGCATTGCTGACGACCTCCGTCTCAGTGAACTGACAACGGGAGAGCATCGTACCCCCTTCTCGGGGACACGCGCGGATGCTTGGTCAGACTCCCGTAACTATTCGCGCCGCGGCCTCGACACCGTTGTCGGCTCCACACGTTCGAGCGGGCAAGAGCAGCACTCGCAGCCCAGCCGCGACCGCTCCCGAATCTGCCCGAGAATCATCGCCGACCATCAGGCAATCCGCAGCCGGAACGTTCAGTGCATCGCAGGCTGCGTGAAAGATCGCAGGCGTCGGCTTCACCGCGCCGACCTCGTACGACAGCACGTATGCGCTCACCAGATGGTCCAGCCCGTGAGCGACGAACACCGCGCGCACGTCCCATCCTGTGTTGGACACGATGGCGATGGGCACACCGAAGCTGTGAATGCGGCCCAGCGTGTCAGCAGCGTTCGCGTAAGGACGCCACAGCAGCGGATCGTGCATCGCTTCATAGATTGCTGAACCGAGGCCCGGAATCTCATCGTCAGCCAGCGAGTACAGCACATGCCACCGCGCGTGCCACACATCTGTGTCGAGGTCGCGCGGGTGCTGTAACTCGTCAGCCGTGTGGGCTGCGGTCTCGACACGCGCAGCCAACTGCTCCGCCCAACGTGCTGACCGCGGCTCACCCATGTCGGCACTTGCGGACTCAATAGTCTTGGCCAGTGACGCATGGGCAAACAGCGTGTTACCAAAGTCGAAGAGCACTCCACGGACATCGGACATCCCTGAAGGGTATGCGCGGCGGCCGGTTGCAGGAGGCCGTGCCGGTTAGCCTCGGCGCCCGTGACACGCATTGGCCAACGAATCGTCGAGCGGCCCTACGCGTGGGTCGTGGCGCTGGCAATCGTGCTGCGGCTCCCAACAATTGTCACCCGACTGTTCGACGCCGACGAGGCAGCTATCGGCGTGCAGGGCCTGGTCGTGCGATCTGGGGGCACCCTCTACCGCGACATCTTTGACCGCAAGCCGCCGCTCCCACCACTTGCGTACGCAGCGTCGTTCTCACTCACCGACAGCACCGACATTCGCCTCATGCGAGTCCTGGTCACCGCATTCCTTGCCCTCGGCGGCCTGCTCATGGCGTACGAAGCCAAGCGCCGATGGGGCACCAACACCCACGCAGCATGGGCGGGCACGATGTTCGTCACCGGCGCAATGGCGTTGTTTCCTGCCGACGGTGGCGGCGCCAACTACGCCCACTTCGCGCTGCTTCCCGGCGCAGCGGCACTGCTGTGGAGTCGACGGCCGCAGTGGTTCTGGGCCATCGCCGCGGGCCTCGCATTCGGCCTCGCCCTTCTCACACGACAGAGCTGGCTACTCGCCTTCCCCGCTGCGCTCTTCAGCGCCTGGCACTCCGGACGTTGGCGCAACATAGGCTGGCTCGTCGTCGGCACCGCCGCCACCGTTTCCACCGTCGGGTTGTACGCCCCGTTCGGCGCGTACTGGGAGTGGAACTTCACCAACAGCCCCGGATTCGTTCTCGCGGCGGCCGGTATTGGCATCTCACTCCTACGCGCAGTCGCCTCCAGCGCAGCATTCATCGGCTTCCACATCACGATGGCGGTGTGCCTGTGGCTCGTGCTGCGCACCCGCAATCCGTTGAAGTCGGCCGGTCGCGAGGACCGCGACCTCTGGCTATGGCTGCTCTCCGGCCTCGCCGCAGTTACCGCCGGGTTCCGCTTCTTCGGCCACTACTGGCTGCAGGTCCTGCCGCCCTTGGTCGTGCTCACTACCCCAGTGGTCGTTTCGCTCGCAGGTCGCGCTCAGCGCCGAGCCGTCGTAGGCGTGACCATTCCAGCTGCCGTGGCCTTCGCGTTGCTGTTCGTTCCCGGCTCGTTCCACGATCGACCGGACGCGACCGGCCTCGCCGAATACGTGCACGACAACACCGCCTTCGACGAGCGTGTGTTCATCTGGGGTTCGTTTCCCGAGGTACTTGTCAAGGCCGAGCGTCTACCCGCCGGAGCGTTGGTGCACACCGATTTTGTGACCGGCCGATCGGGAGGCCGCGAGGATCCAAAGATCACACTCGACCTGGCCACGCCGGGAGCGTTGGAGATCATGATGAACGACCTCAAGGCTCATCCACCGCTCCTGGTCTTGGACACCTCCACATCCTCCGAGCTGGGTTACTCCAACTATCCGATGTCGCTATTCCCCGACGTCGAGAACTTCGTGACCGCCAACTACGAGCACGTCACCGACATCGATGGCGTCTCCGTGTGGCGTCGACTGACCGACATCTGACACGACAACCCTGGCGGCAGCGCCTAGAATCCGCCGAATGGAGACGTGCGCTGATCTTGAAACTGCCGCGCCGCCGCACGCCAAACCCCATCCGCTCCGTCGCCGCCATTCCAAGCCGGCCAAACACGCATGGCTTCGCGAAGTCGGCATCGTGCTGGGCTTCTACTACGTCTACCAAACGATTCGCAGCCTGGCCAATGTCGCCGGCGTGAAAAGCAGGGCTCATAGCAACGCGAACTTCCTGGTCACTGTCGAGAAGACACTGTTCGTGTACCACGAGCACAGCGTCCAGCAGGCCTTCCTCGGTGCGAACTGGTTCATCAAGATGATGAACGTGTACTACGGCACGCTGCACTTCGTCATCACCGCTGGGCTGCTCATTTGGCTGTACGCCAAGCGCCACGATGCCTACCACCGGCTTCGCAACCTGCTGGGCGCGACGACGTTCCTCGCCCTCATTGGCTACTGGGCGTTTCCGCTCGCGCCGCCTCGCCTTTATCTGCAGTGCGACGGCGACATTCCCGCACTCGGGCCCGAGGGTGGACTCGTGAAGCCCGACTGCTTCGTCGACACGCTTGCCAAGGTCGGCGGTTTGTGGAATTACCAGAGCAGCGCAGCCAAAGCCATCGCCAATGCGTATGCCGCCATGCCCAGCCTGCACTTCGGGTGGGCGCTGTGGTGCGCCATCGTCATCTGGCAACAGGTCCCTGGGCGGCGTGGACGGGTGCTCGCTGTGTTGTACCCCGCGCTGACCCTCTTCGCCATCGTTGTCACCGCCAACCACTTCTTCCTCGATGCAGTTGGTGGCGTACTCATCCTGCTGGGCGGCTTGCAGGTCGTGAAATGGTTCGAGCGGCGGCGCTCAAGCAAGCTGGCCGCGACGCCTGCCCAAGAGTTCGCGGCTACGGAATAGCGTCATCGAACACGCGAACACGGCCACTCCGGCCGTGCCGCCCAGCAGGAACGCGGCCAGCGCCTGACGACGAGTCGGGTCGAAATTGCCGACCATCCACACCATCGTCGCGATAGCCGCCGCGGCCGACACCAGCGACTCGAGCGCAAGGCGAACGACGCGGTGGACACCCATCGCGCCGGTCAAGCGGTGAACCCGTACGGTGAGCAGAACTGCGGCGACGGTCTGCGCAGCGCCATAACCGAGGGCGAGCGCAGCAGCACGCGATGCCGGCTCCATCCATGCTGACGCAACCACCATCGTCGCGACACCGACCACTGCACCGGCGACCATCAGCATCGAGGCTCGGCGTACGTCTCCGAGAGCGAACAGCACTCTGGTCATGATGAACGCCAAGCCGTACCCAACAAGTCCCGGGCCAAAGGCCGCCATCGTGTGTGCAATCGGTGCCAACCCTTGCCCTGACGTTTGCCCGACACCACCAACCAGCCGCGTCAGCGGCCAGGCGAGGGCGACCATGCCCGATCCGGCCAACACGAGAAGTGGCACAGTGATGCGCATCGCGTTGTCGATCGAGGCGCGCACTTCCCCGACACGACCGGCCTGCCACCCATCGGCCACACGGGGGCCGAGCGTGGTTGCAATCGTGACTGCGATGAGGGCGTGCGGAAGCACGTAGAACGCAAAGGCGTACACGAACACAGCCACTCCCCCTGGGGCCCCGTTGCCCAAGGCCAAGGCGGCTGCCGTTGGCACCAATGTGCCGACGATCGACAGCGTGGCCCATCCGAATGACCGCCGCATCGACTGCACTGCCGGGTGCCCGGGTTGCCAGCGCGGCAGCCATTGAACACCGGTGCGTCGAAGAGCGATTGCAGGCGTCAGGCTGGAGGCCACCACGCCAAGCGTCGTCCCGCCAGCGATGAGCACGAACTGCCAACGGGTGAGGTCGAGATCGGCGGCCTCACCACCGCGAGTCGCACGAAAGGCGATGCACGCGGCGATGACGATCAGGTTGTTGACGGCCGGCGCCAACGCCGCCGCAACGTACCGGCCCTTTGCGTTGAGCGCGGCGCTCGTTACTGTCGCCACTCCGTAGCAGACCAGCTGTGGCACGAACACGAGCACCATCGGCACCATCAGATTCAACTTGCGGTCAGCGGTTGAAGCCGACGGCTCGGCCAAGAGCAGCAGCCGACCCAGAATTGGCGACACGGCTGCACCCACCACCGCAACAGCGGTCAGCCCGACCACGATCACCGCCGCTGTGGCCCGCGTGGCCTCGCTGAGCGCAGCATTCCCGCCCTCGCGGCGCGCAGCCACGAAGGCCGGCACAAGCACCGCTTGCAGAACTCCCCCAGCCACCAGCTCGAACAGCAAGTTCGGGATCATGTTGGCGGTTTGGTAGACGTCGCCCAGCACACCAACGCCCAAGACAGCAGCCGTTGCGACGACCCGTCCGAAACCGGTGACGCGTGACAGCAGAGTGCACAACGTAACCAGAATCGTGTCTCGTCGGATCCCGGAACTCACCTCCCGATCGAGTTCCTGGGTAGTCATCTGCGTCGCCGAACGCGATCGCCCAGGAGGTCTGCCGCGTGACGACGTGCCGAATCGGCCGCCTCGTCACCCGACAGCATGCGAGCAACCTCATCAATGCGGTCCTGTCCGTCGATGCGGGTCGCTGTAGTCAGCGTCTCGCCGTTCTCCACACGCTTACTGACCACCACGTGGGTTGTTGCGAGTGCCGCCACCTGCGCAAGGTGCGTGACGACCAGGACCTGATGGCGCTCTCCGAGAGCCGCCAAGTTTCGCCCGACCGCGACGGCGGCCGAACCGCCGATGCCCGCATCAACCTCATCGAATACCAGAGTGTCTGGGGCCTCCGTCAGGACCAAGCGCAACGCAAGCATCGTTCGAGCGAGTTCCCCACCACTCGCGACGCGTGCCAGCGGCAAAAGCGGCGAGCCGGGGTTCGCCGAGAGCAGAAAGGACACGTCGTCACCTGGATCGTGGTCGCCGACAATCACGCTGACACCGGCATGCGGCATCGCCAGTTGGCGTAGGTGCTCCTGGACTTCGTCGCCAAGTGCGTCGGCGCCACTGCGCCGAGCGGCGGCGACACCAGCAGCGGCCGAGCGCTCCTCGCGTTCAGCTACCAGCCGCTCATTCTCCAACGATGCGACGCGACCCTCGTAGCCCTCCAGCTCCGCCAGCCGTGCCTCGACTTCCTGATGAAAAGCGGTGACTTCGGCCAACGTGTCGCCGTACTTCCGACGCATGTCACGCAACAACTGCATTCGCTCGCGGACGACGGCGAGGCGCTGTGGGTCTTCGTCGATGACCTCGGAGCGTGCCCGAACATCGGCGGCGACGTCGGCGACTTCCGCGCTCAGGCCGCGCAGTCGACCCTCCAACTCAGCAAAGGGTGCCCTGCCAGCTAGGGCTCGAAGCGCTGCCGCGATCGAGTCCCCCGCTCCTGCGTCATCGGTGAGCGCAGCGACTGCCAACCCGGCCAGCTCTCGGTATTCGACAGCACCAGACAGCTCGTCATACTCGACTTCTAGAGCAACATCCTCGTCGTCGCCGACAATAGCTGCCGCCCTCAACTCAGCTGCCTGATAGCGCAACAGGTCCAGCTCGCGAGCGCGCGACTTGCTATCGCCACCAAGCGCCGCCAACGACGCGTCCAGCTCAGTCAGGCGGGCACGGGCCGCGCGCAACGGCACCAAGTCGGTGTGGCAGTAGCGATCGAGTGCGTCGCGCTGCTCGCTCGCCGACAGAAGGCTTTGGTGCGAGTGCTGCCCGTGTAGGTCCACGAAGCGCTCGCCAAGCTCGGTGAGATTGCCAACCGTTGCGAGGCGACCGTTGATGTATGCCCGCGACCGACCATCGGCGGGAATGACGCGAGCGACCACGTATTCGTCGTCGCCGATCACGAAGCGTCCCTCCACACGGGCCTCAGTCGCACCTGGGCGCACCATCATCGCGTCGGCGCGTCCACCGACGAGAAGGCTGATTGCCTCCACCAACATCGTCTTGCCCGCGCCCGTCTCGCCCGTCAGAGCGGTCAGCCCTGCGCCGAGCACGAGATCAAGTTGCTCGATCACGCCCAGCGATTCGATGTGGAGTTCGTGCAGCATCTACCGGTCCGTCAACCCAAACTTTGCCTTGAGAATCTGATGGAACCGACGGTCGCCGAAACGAACGAATCGGGCCACCTGCTCCGACGGAGCAACAGAAACCCTATCCCCCTCGGCCATGGTCGCCGCGGGCTGGCCGTCGATCGACAACGTCGCCGCACGGTGACCAATCACTTCCACCTCCACCAGTTCCGACGGGTCGAGCACCAGTGAACGATCGAAGAGCATGTGTGGCGAGACTGGGGTCATCAGCACCGCCCGCAGACGTGGTGACAGCACCGGGCCACGCGCCGACAGCGAGTATGCGGTCGAGCCCGTCGGCGTCGCCAATATCAACCCGTCCGCGGCATACGACGTGAACGGTGTGCCATCGATCCACACCTGCAGGCGAATGGTGTGCCCCGCCTCTTGCTTCTCGACCACACCCTCGTTGAGCGCCGTCCAGGTTTGACGAGCGGGCACGCCAGCACGCTGCAGCGAGACGGCCAACAGCATCCGCTCGTCGATGTGCCACTCACCAGCTTCTGAACCAGCGAACCAGCGCTCGAGGGCGGGGTGCAGCGCATCGGGCTCGACCTCTGTGAGATAGCCGAGCAGGCCCACGTTGACCCCGATGATCGGCACATTGGCCCCACCCACCAGCTTGACGGTGCGCAGCATCGTGCCGTCGCCGCCGAGGCTGATCGCAAGATCCGCCTCCGCGGCCGGGCGGTCCGACTGGAGTTCGTGCACGCCCAACGGCACAGCGTCGTCGGCCAACATCCATACGTCGTGACCGCGCTCGCGCAGCCATGCCGCGGCGACCCGCGCCAGCGCCCCGGCCTCGAGGCGATCGTGATGGGCTACGAGAAGAACAGCGCTCACGCAGGAGATCCTGACTTGTTGGTGGTGGCATGTACAAGGAATTCACGGTTGCCGTCGCCACCGTAGATCGGGGAGTCGATCCAGCCATGTACTTCGCACCTGGCCTCGATGAGCGCTGTGCCCACCTCGTCGCGCACCCGCTCGTGGATTGCTGCGTCGGTGATCACACCATGGGCGCGGGCAACCTCTACTCTGCCTGCCTCGAACTGCGGCTTGACCAGCAGTACCAGACCGCTGCCCGGCTCTGCTGCAGCGATAAGTGGCGCCAGCACCCGTCGCAATGAGATGAACGAGAGGTCGGCGGTGACCAGCTGTACGGAACCTCCGAGCGCGGCCGGCGTTGCATCGCGGATATGGAACCGCTCGAGCACAGTGACTCGGGCATCATCACGGATTCTTGGGTGGAGTTGCCCGTGACCAACGTCGAGGGCGACAACGTGGCCCGCGCCTCGTTGCAGCAGGCAGTCAGTGAACCCACCGGTGCTGGCTCCCGCATCAAGCACACGCATGCCGTTCACGTCCACGGCGAACGCCGTGAGAGCTGCGTCCAGTTTCTCGCCGCCGCGGCTCACGAATCGTGCGGGCGGTCCTGAAATCACGAGAGCGTCGCCTGCGTGAACCTGCCGCGACGCCTTGTCGGCGACCGCACCATTGACCAAGACGCGTCCGGCGGAAATAGCGCGGCCCGCGTCCGTGCGACTCTCAACCAACTGCCGACGAACGAGTTCCGCGTCGAGACGCTGACGCCTCGCCAACGGTCAGGCCTTCTTGACCGGAGCAGCCTTCTTCGCCGCAGGCGCAGCCTTCTTGACCGGAGCGGCCTTCTGCGCAGGAGCGGCCTTCTGCGCAGGCGCAGCCTTCTTGACGGGATCGGCCTTGGCCGCTGGAGGAGCAGCCTTCTTCGCAGGAGCAGCCTTCTTCGCAGGAGCAGCCTTCTTCGCAGGAGCAGCCTTCTTCGCAGGAGCAGCCTTCTTCGCAGGAGCAGCCTTGGCCGCTGGCTTGCTCGCTAGGCCAACCTTCTGGGCGATGACCTCTACGCGGCCTTCGACGTCGTCGAGGCGCGAAGCGAACTTGCCGAGCTGCTTGGTGATCTCCGACTGCACTGTCGAGACGATGCCCTCGGTGGCGGAACGGCCGCGCTCGACCATCTCGTGGACCAGCTTTTCGGTGTCTTTACGGCGGGCTTGGCCGTTCTTCACGAACTCCTTGACCAGCTTCTCAGCTTGGTCCTGAGAGATCTCAGTGAAGTTCATACCGGCATCGAGCAACCGCTTGAGAAGTGCGTTTCCAGACATGCTCATAGCCTACCGCCGCGGAAACCGGCCAGTGACCAGCAGATCCGCAACGGCCGCCAGGTCGTCGACCTCTACGTCCGGCGTCGGGTCGATCAGAGTGCCGCAAGGCGTGACTCCGCTCCATACGTGCGCGTACCCACAGCCAAGCGTCACCGCGAAACGGCCATCAGTGCTGGGCCGGTCGCCCACCATGACTGCTGCTCGAGCAGCATTCTCGCCGACCGCCGCAACCACCAACGCTGCCATCGGCGCGTACGGCTTACCCGCGACCTGTGCCGAGATCCCACACGCCGTTTCGACAGCCGCCAGGATCGAACCGCCCCCTGGTATCGGACCGTCAGGAGTCGGGTAGGTGGCGTCGTCGTTGGTACCAATGAGGCGAGCCCCACGTAGCACTGCGCGAGCGGCGCGGGCAAGACCATCGAAATCAAAATGCCTGTGGAAGCCAACGACCACAGCATCAGCGTCGCCGTCGAAACACGGCTCCACGCCGCGTTCCTCCAGCGCTTGCACCACTCCCTCCCCGCCACACACCAATGCGCGCTCGCCGGGCTGCAGGAGCAAAGCGGCCGCCTGAGCCGATGTCAGCACAGCACCCTCAGCCGGAATGCCGATGCCCTCAAGCGTCGCGACCTGTACCTCCAGCCGCGTGCCCGAGTTGTTGGTCACGAAGAGAACCCGATGACCGTTCGCCCGCAGCCGAGCGATGCCATCAACCGACCCGGCTATTGGCTGATGCGCCAGCCACACGACACCGTCAAGGTCGCAGAGCACGACCGCGGGTGAGATGACCTGACGTCGGTCATATGTCTGTTCTTCACTCATGATTTCGCCATGTTGGCATGGGAGGTGCCAACCTGTGTGGGTGCCCCGCTTCGAACCGTTCATCGCGCTCCGTTTCAATCCGTCGCTTCCGCTCGATGACGTGGCCGCGCCCCCGTACGACGTCCTCAGCGATACCGACGTCGACGAACTACTTGCTCGCCATTCTCGCAACATCGTCGCGATCGATGTCCCGCGCGACGTCGACGGGCCGCAGCGCTACCAGCTCGCCGCCCAACGGCTGAACGAATGGATCGTCGACGGCACGCTGTTACGCGACGAGTCGCCAACCTTCACGCTCTACCGGATGCAGTTCACCGATGAAGGCGGCGGCGCCCGCGAAACGGTAGGCGTACTTGGGGCGCTCGAGGTTGTCGATGAGGGCGCGGACGGCGTGCTTCCCCACGAGCGCACGACACCGAAGGCGAAGACCGACCGACTGGATCTGACGCGCAGCACCCACACCAACCTCTCCCCCGTCTGGGGGCTCTCACTGACCCCGGGCCTCACCGACCTTCTGCGCGAACCTGGGGAACCAGTCGGCAGCATGCGCGACGAGCAGGGAGTCATCCACATCGTCGAGCGGGTGACCGATCCGCAGCGGGTGGCCGCAATCGGGGCCGCCGTTGGGGCCAACCCCGTTCTGATCGCCGACGGCCATCACCGCTACGCAATCAGCCGAACCTTTCGCGATGAGATGAGGGCGACTGACGGCGACGATACGGGGGCCGAACTGACCCTCACCTACGTGGCAGAACTGGTTGCAGATCAGCTCAGTATCGATGCCATTCACCGGCTGTACCACGGGTTGTCCGCCGACGAACTGCTGCAGATCTTGGCGGCTTCATTCGACGTGGAGGAGGCGGGCCCGGTCACGCCAACGTTCGCCGCCGAAGTGGTCGAACGCGCGTCATTGTGCCTTGTCCGGCCCGACGGCACCGGCGTGTGGTTGCGCCCAAAGCCCGCAACGTTCGAAGGAGTGCGAGCCCTCGACGGTGCGTTGCTGGAGCACGCATTACGCGATCACGACATCGACATCAGCTATCAGCACGGCGTGCAACACGTCGTCGACCGAGTTGCGACGGACGGCGGGCTGGTTGGCGTGCTGATTCGGCCGACGGGAATCGAAGAGATTCGCCGGACCGCCCACGAGCGCCTGCTGATGCCACCGAAGTCGACGTTCTTCACGCCGAAGCTGCGGACGGGCCTGGTACTTCGACCGCTGGGGTGACGCGCCATACACTGTGCGCGTGACCGCTTCCTCTGACTTCCCCGCCGGCGTTCTTACTGGCGATGCCGTAACTGAGCTCTTCGCCCTCGCCAAGCAGCGTGGGTTCGCCCTGCCGGCCGCCAACTGCACAGGCAGCAACACCTCCAACGCAGTGATGGAGACGGCGGCGCGCGTCAACAGCCCCGTCATCGTGCAGTTCTCCCACGGTGGTGGGGCGTTCGTTGCTGGCAAGGGCAGCGGGTTGAAGGGCGACGCAGCAGCGATTGCCGGCTCAATTGCCGCCGCCCACCACGTGCACACGCTGGCGGCCGCATACGGAGCGAGGGTCATCCTCCACACCGACCACTGCGCAAAGGACAAGCTCGGCTGGGTCGATGGCTTGCTGGATGCTGGCGAAGCCCACTTCGAGCGCACCGGTAGCCCGCTGTTCAGTTCACACATGCTCGACCTGTCGGAGGAGCCCATCGAGGAGAACCTCGACATTTGCGTTCGCTACCTCGAGCGCATGTCGAAGATGGGCATGACCCTCGAGATCGAGCTGGGCATCACCGGCGGCGAGGAAGACGGTGTCGACAACAGCGACGCCGACGAGAGCGATCTTTACAGCAAGCCCGAAGAGGTCGATTACGCCTACGAGCGGCTACTCGCAGTCAGCCCGCGGTTCACCGTCGCTGCGGCCTTTGGCAATGTGCACGGGGTATACAAGCCAGGCAACGTGAAGTTGAAGCCGGCCATCTTGCAAGCGTCGCAGGCCCACATTCAGGACAAGCACGGCACCGCCGCCAACCCTGTGGACTTCGTGTTCCACGGCGGCTCGGGCAGCACACCGCAGGAGATCGCGGAAGCAATCTCCTACGGCGTGGTGAAGATGAACATCGACACCGACCTGCAGTGGGCGTTGTGGGATGGCATCCGCCAGTACGACCTGGAGAACCACGACTACTTGCAAGGGCAGCTCGGAAACCCGAAGGGCGCCGACGCCCCCAACAAGAAGTACTATGACCCACGCGTGTGGTTGCGAGCTGCCGAAGTCAGTTTCTCCACTCGCCTGGAGCAGGCATTCGCCGAGCTCGGCAACATCAACACGCTGGGCTGAGTTGAGGTGGGCAGAGTTGAGGTGGGCAGAGTTGAGGTGGGCTGAGCTACGCCGGCTCGCGTTCCAGTAGTGAGGCGGCGCGGGACAGCGCTGCTCGCTCCTGACGCCGCCGACCACCAGCGATCACCTCAGCAGCAACCACCTCTGTGCGGCTTTGCGTCAGCCCACCAGTGCGAAAGAATCGGCGTCGCACGCTGCCAGTGACCAGCAACGTGTCGCCAGCGACCCACGCCACTTCAGTCGGGGGGTCGAACCAGGCCACGGGGACAGACACGCTGGCACCGTCGACGACGGTGGTGAGCTCGAGTGACACCAGCACCGAGCCGGAGGTCAGCGTGCGTGTGACCGGATCACTGCTGAGAGTTCCGTGGAGTACAACGACGTTCATGGGGCTTCCCTTCATGTCGCGGACGTAGAAGCGCACGACGACAGACATGTGAGTAGGTACGGGGGAAGCCGTACTCGGCAGCCTACAAAAAGGGTGTGACAGGGTCGGCGCAGACGGAGACCGACGCCGGGCCTATCGACCGACGACCTAACGACCGAGGGTGCGTAGACGTTCCTTGACGTCGGCGAACTCGTTATCCGCCGCGAACACGAGACCGAAGTAACGCCTGGCCTTGATGACATCGCCCGAGCGATCGAGTAGATCGGCAACCACGTACCACTGCCGAAGGTGGTAGTCGCGTGGCTTCTTGGGAACTTCCAAGGCCTTCGCCATCGTGTTCAACGCACCCTTGAGGTCGCCCTGGTCGGCGAGTGCACCGGCCGCGACGATGCGGCCCTCGGCCAGCAGCGCTGGCGCAGGTGATGCCTCGCGAAGCTCACGCCACAACTGCTCCACCTCGTGGTAGCGACGCAGCGCTCGATAACAGTCGGCCAGTACGGCGTGGTGATTCACGGTGCCATCCAGTAGTCGAGCGGTCTCCAGCTCGGACGCTGCCTTGCGCCACTGCCCCATGCGGTACGAGGCCAACCCGGCTATCTCGTGGCCAAATGCCATGTCAGGGAGGTCGCGGATCACGGGCTGGACCATTCGGCGTGCGTCCGCAAAACGACCCCGGTCGAGAGCCTCCGCGGCCGAGGCCAAACGCTCCTTGTAACGAGCTTGCCGACTTGCCAGCGCGACCTTCTCAAGATCGGCGGCTACCTCTGGTGACAATTCGGTACGAGGTGTGCGGCCACGAGGCGCGTCGTCGGTGGCTGCGCGCTGTGCGGCCCTGGTTGCCTCCTCGCGCAACGAGCCTTCATCGATCCATTGCTCACGTTCCCACGGCGGCGGCGCAGCCTCGACGCGCTCGGGCTTTGGCCCGCGCTTGTTCTTGACGATGATCGAGCGCTGATCGGCAGCAGACATTGGGCGGCCAGTGCTGCGTGATGTCGGGCGCTCGGCACCCGGACGGCGGGGACGTTCCACGCCAGAGTCCGCACGCGGATCGCGGCGCTGCCCACCGGTAGTGCGGCCTCCGCGAGGACGATCGGACGCTCCTTCAGGACGCGGGCCACGCGGTCGGTCGCCGTCTGGGCGCGGCCCACGAGGACGATCCGAGCCACCAACGGGGCGGGGCCCACGGGGACGATCCGAATAGCTGTCCGGACGGGACCCACGAGGACGATCGGGGCCACCGTCGGGACGGGGCCCACGAGGACGATCTGAATAGCTCTCCGGGCGGGGTCCGCGGGGGCGATCCGCGCCGCCATCAGGGCGCGGACCCCGTGGACGGTCCGCACTGGGACGAGACGACCGGCCATCATCCTGACCGGGTCGAGCCGGACGGCCCTCATAGCGACTCTCTGGGCGGCGTGGACCGTCGGACCGCGACGATGCCGGCGATTCACCAGAACGACGAGCAGTACCAGAGCGGTTGTACCCCGCACCGCCACCCGCGCTGTCGCGAGCGCCCGAAGGGCGAGCATCGCGCGAGCCATATCGGCTGGAGGCTCCCCCGCCGGTACGACCCCGATCAGCGTCGCCGGCACCCGACGGGCGGCTCGGACGAGCTCCGCCAGCCGAGCTGCGCCCTGCACCAGCACCGGTGCCTCCACGAGCGTTGAGCCCGGAAGGGGCTGAATTGGGGCGACGGTCGTTCGGCATAGGCATCAATGCTACGGGCTGGCGTCAACGATTCCGGCGTGGCAACGTTCACGACTGCGAAAGATGCGGGCAACGTGCAACGACACTGAGACGACACAGCGGCTCGACGACAAAAACACCAATACCCCTGCCCGAGGGCAGGGGTATTGATTTCGAAATCCGGCGGCGACCTACTCTCCCAGGGGGTCTACCCCCAAGTACCATCGGCGCAGGCAGTCTTAACTTCCGTGTTCGGGATGGGAACGGGTGTGACCCTGCCGCTATAGCCACCGAAATCTTTTGTTGTCAAGGATGCGCCCCAGAATAGGGCAGCCCTCCAAGGACTCCAGAGCAAACACGAGCGATTGTAAATCCAAGCCCTCGGCCGATTAGTACCGGTCGGCTACACACGTTACCGTGCTTACACCTCCGGCCTATCAACGTGATGGTCTTGTCACGGGCCTTACTGCGTTAACCGCATGGGTGTACTCATCTTGGAACGGGTTTCCTACTTAGATGCTTTCAGCAGTTATCCCTTCCGGAGGTGGCTAATCTGCCATGCCCTTGGCAGGACAACAGACACACCAGAGCTCCGTCCGTCCCGGTCCTCTCGTACTAGGGACAGCCTTCCT
>JANOYI010000291.1:0-3169 GCA_031428795.1 Ilumatobacteraceae bacterium
CGACGACCCGCGCGTTCGGGGCGCAGCGTTGCTGAGCCCGCGGGCGGACTTTGACGACTGGGCTGCCCAGCCGCGCCGATTTCTGGAGCACGCTCGTGAGATCGGTGCGGTACGCACGCCAGGGTTCCCGCCCAACTTTGAAGAGTGGGGTCGTGAACTGCGCCGGTTCCGACCGGTCGACGCGGCGCGCCGGTTTGCGCCGCGGCCGCTGATGGTCATGCACGGCGACGACGACGAAAGTGTGCCCACCGCCGATGCCCGCCAACTCGCTGAAGCGCACGGCTCGGCCGAGCTGCGATTGATCAACGGTGCCGGCCACCGCCTACGCCACGACCCACGTGCGGTAGCCGTGCTGCTGGGTTGGCTCGACCGCCAACGAGCCCTTGACGAAGCCTGAAGTCGCGTACGCTTCGTTCGTGAGTCATTCCAATCCGCCTTTGGTTCCCGCAGACACGTCGTTGGAGGCGTGGCGGGTACAGATGGCCGTGATTCGGGCGATGACGGTCGCCCAGCGAATTGAGCAGTGGGAGGCACTGAATTCAGCGTTGGCGCAGATGGAAGAGTGCTCGTTCGAACGGCGCTTCCCGGACCTCTCGCCCCGACATCGTTTTCTCGTTCGAATGCGTATGCGGTATGGCGTCGACCTAGCGACCGAAGTGTGGCCCGAGCTTGCCGAGGTATCGGTGTGAATGACCTCTCGGTTGCGCTCCGCGCAGTCGTGGAAGGTCTCGATCGTGTGGGGGTCGACTATTTCGTTGTCGGCTCGATGGCCGCGGCTACTTGGGGAGTTGTTCGATCAACGCGTGACATTGACCTGGTTGCGATTATCGACTCGGACTGCGTAGGGCGATTTCTTGATGGGCTGGACAGTGACGAGCTGTATGTACCTGCGGCGCAGGCGTTGGAGGTAGCGGGCGGTGGGGGCAGCTTCAACGTGATTCACACGACGACCGGCGGGAAGGTTGACATTTTCGTACCCCCGAAGGGTGATCCGTTTACGTCGTCGAGATTGAGGCGTCGTACTCGGACGTCAGTTCTTGGGGTGGAGGTCGATGTTGCTTCGGCTGAGGACGTATTGCTTGCCAAGCTTCGCTGGCGGCTTGACAGTCGTTCGGACGTCCAATGGCGTGATTGTGTAGAGATTGCAGCGACGAACGATCTTGATGGTGCCTACCTCGAAATGTGGGCCGCTCGACTCGGCGTTGCGGCCGACCTCACAGACCTGCTCGCTCAGCTTGACG
This sequence comes from Ilumatobacteraceae bacterium, assembly GCA_031428795.1. GTDB lineage: Bacteria > Actinomycetota > Acidimicrobiia > Acidimicrobiales > Ilumatobacteraceae > UBA668. The sequence goes on from JANOYI010000291.1 coordinate 1,242, forward strand.
ATACGTCCGACTGACGAAGCCTGACCGGATTCAGTCGGGCATGCCGTCGGGGTGGCTTGAGTGCCAGCGCCAGGCCGACTCAATGACGTCGTCGAGCGTTCGTGTGGCCTTCCAGCCCAGGGTTTCGGTCACCCTGGTGGCATCGGCGTAGGTCTCCACCGGATCACCGGCGCGGCGGCCGACGACTTCGTAGGGAACGGTCTGGCCGCTGACGCGTTCGGTGGCGTGAATGATGTCGAACACGCTGCTGCCGATGCCGGTGCCGACGTTGAGCGCCGTGGTCGCGCCACCGTCGACGAGATAGTCGAGAGCTCGTACGTGCGCGTCGGCGAGGTCTTCGATGTGGATGTAGTCGCGGATGCAGGTGCCGTCGGCGGTGGGGTAGTCGGCGCCGAACACCTGCACCGGCGGTCGCTTCCCCAGCGTGGCTTTCATCACCAGCGGGATCAGATTTTGCGAACGGCTCCAGTCCTCGCCGATTGCGCCGTCGGTGCTGGCACCTGCGGCATTGAAGTACCGCAGGCTGACTGCTCGCAGCCCGTGCGTCGTTCCGTACCACCCGAAGATGCGTTCGACCATCGCCTTGGTCTCGGCGTACACGCTCTCAGGATGGATCGGCGCATCCTCAGTCACCGGGTTCGAGGCTGGAGTGCCATTGACCGAGCAGCTGGACGAGAAGACCAGTTGCCTCACTCCGGCCGCGAGCACGGCTTCGACGAGATCGACGGAACCGGCCACGTTGTTCAGCCAGTAGCGGTCGGGTTGCTCCATCGATTCGCCGACGGCCTTGTAGGCGGCGAAGTGGACGACCTGCATGACGCCGTGCGACTGGCAGAGATCGGTGACCAGCGCTCGGTCGCGGACGTTGCCAACGACCAGCTCCGCACCGAGAAGAGCGGACCGATGGCCGAATTCCATCGAGTCCAGAACCACAACCTCGCGGTCCTGCTCGCGCAGGGCGCGAACGGTGTGCGAACCGATGTAGCCGGCGCCGCCGGTGACGAGCACGGTCATGTCAGGTCCTCCTGAGTTCGAAACCATTCGATCATTCGAGTCAGCCCGTCGCGTAGAGAGATGGTCGGCTCCCAGTCGTACGCGTGGTGCACCAGTGTGATGTCTGGGCAGCGTTGCATGGGGTCGCCCTCGCGTTCATCGGGCATCGGGGTAGTGATGATTTCGCTGGTAGATCCGGTGAGCTCGATGACCAGCGCAGCCAACTCGCGCATGGTGAACTCGCCAGGATTGCCGACGTTCAGCGGACCGGTGAGATGACCATCGAGGACTGCGGCCAGGCCGCGGACTTCGTCGGCGACGTGGCAGAAGCTGCGAGTTTGGGCGCCATCGCCGTGCAACGTCAGTGGCTCATTGCGAAGCGCCTGCAACACGAAGGTGTTGACGACGCGACCGTCGCGAGGGCGCATGCGTTCGCCGTAGGTGTTGAAGATTCGCACGATGCGGACATCGACCCCGTGCGTGCGGTGATACGCCATCGTGATGGCTTCGCTGAATCGCTTTGCTTCGTCGTAGCAGCTGCGCGGGCCGATGCTGCTGACGTTGCCCCAGTAACTCTCGGGCTGTGGGTGTACCAGCGGGTCGCCGTAGACCTCGCTTGTGGAGGCCAGGAAGAACCGGGCGTTCTGTTCGCGTGCGAGATCGAGCAGGTTGCGGGTACCCGTAGAACCAACCGCAAGGATCTCCAGGGGCATCGTTTTGAAGTCGTCGGGCGAGGCGGGGCTAGCCAAGTCGAGGACGGTGTCGAAGCGGCCTTCAGTGACTGACGACGGAAACGGCGCGGTGATGTCGTACTCGACAACCGCCACCCGGTCGTCGCCGCGGAGGTGGGCAATGTTCCTGCGCCGCCCGGTGGAGAAGTTGTCGACGATGGTCGCCGTATCACCACGGGCCAGGAACAGGTCGACCAAATGCGA
>JANOYI010000292.1:0-1849 GCA_031428795.1 Ilumatobacteraceae bacterium
GGGCAGGGCATCAGCCGGAGCACCGCGTGCGCTGCCCTGCTCTTTGCAGCGGCCGACGGTCTCGGCCGCGAGGACGCTCTGGTAGCAGCGCGTGAAGCGCCGGAAAAAGGATTTGCGTGGCGGGAGCGCAGGGGGTTTATAGGCTCTTCGGATCTGAGGGTGGGGTGAGGGTTCTGGTGTAGGTCCCGGGCGCGGTACAGGGGCTCTGCGAGTCTGACGGTGTCTAACGTCGTCGAACCCGGGAGCCCCTGTGGAATCTGATCCTACGCGCATGTGCGCGCTGCTTGTCGGGCTACCCGACGTGACGATCATCGGGGTCGGTGAGTGGCCGAAGTGGCTGCGCATCGAGGTGGTCAGCGTGACTGAGCGGCCGGTGTGTTCGTGCGGCACGGCGGCGCATCGTCATGGTGTTCGCGAGGTGGTGTTGGTGGATCTGCCGTGCTTCGGTCGCTCGACGCGGCTGGTGGTGCACAAGCAACGATGGCGATGCCCGAGCTGCCGCACGTCGTGGACTGGGCAGGATCCGACAATCGCGCCGTCGCGGTGTGCAATGACGACCCGGGCTGCAAGGTGGGCAACCCTGCAGGTGGGCCGGCACGGTCGAGCGGTGTCAGAAGTCGCCGACGACCTGGGGTGTGATTGGCACACCGTGATGGACGCAGTCGTGCTGTTCGGCGAGGTGCTGATTGCTGACCCGGCCCGCTACACGACTGTGAACGCGGTCGGGCTGGACGAGACGCTCTACATGCGTGAAGGCCGCTACCGGCGTCAGCGGTGGTCAACCCAAGTCGTCGACGTCGAGTGCGGCCAACTGCTCGATGTGCTTGACGGCAAAGAAGTCGACACCTGCTGCGTATGGTTCGCAGCCCGCCCCGACGGTTGGTGCGACCAGGTCCGCTGGGCGACGCTCGACTTATCGAACTCGTACCGCACGGTGTTCGACACGATGCTTCCCAACGCCATCCAGGTCGCTGATCCGTTCCATGTGGTGCGCCTTGGGAACACCGCACTCGATGAGTGTCGGCGGCGGGTGCAGAACGAACTGTTCGGTCACCGCGGCCGCAAAGACGACCCGCTCTACCGCGCCAGACGGCTACTGGTGATGGCCGCCGAACGGCTCAGCGCCGAGGGCATGGAACGTCTCCGCGGGCTCCTCGCAGCGGGTGACCCAGCCCGCGAGGTGTGGTTCGCGTGGAACGCGAAAGAGATCGTGCGCCAGATCTACGGCCACACCGATCCCGAACTCGCCGCCGCATGGGTCGCCGAGATCGGCCGCGATTTCACGGACGAGTCGATGCCATTCGAGGTCCGTCGTCTGGGCCGCACGATCACCAAGTGGGCGGCACAGATCGTTGCCTGGCACCAGGCCCACGTCTCGAACGGGCCGACCGAAGCGATCAACAATCTGGTCAAGCGTGTGAAGCGCACCGCCTTCGGGTTCCGACGATTCAAGCACTACCGAATCCGTGCGCTGCTCTACGCCGGCAAGCCCAACTGGTCACTCCTCAACCAACTCACCCCACCCTGAAATCCGAAGCGCCACTTTCGCCGGGTCTGTGAACGGGCTGGGCTGACGGGCGTTCGCTTGCACGACTTGCGTCATCTGCATGCGACGCATTTGCTGGCAGCAGGCGTCCCGGTCCGAACTGTGAGCGGCCGACTCGGTCATGCCAAATCGGCAACGACACTCAACGTGTATGCCCACTTCCTCGACACGTGGCGCAGGTTCATGTTGCGGACGCATCTCCGACATGGGCTCACCTTGTCTGCTTGACCGAATGATTGTACAATATGTACGGACAATAAACACGCGGCACGGCGTTGCTCTTCGCAGACGACATCGTGTGAC
>JANOYI010000293.1:0-1566 GCA_031428795.1 Ilumatobacteraceae bacterium
CACGATCATGGGCGGCACCTCGAACGTGATGCGCAACATCCTCGGCGAGCGCGTCCTCGGCCTCCCCCGCTAATCCAACATCGGCGTTCATCTGCGGTAGTACCGCATCTCAGCGCCGATGTAGCCGGGCGGGTGGGACTACGGTCGGCCGCATGGCAGATCTTCTTGCACTCCAGGCGGTCGTCGATAGCAACCTTCCTACCGACTGAGGCTGACCAGCACGAGTGCCAGCGCGGCCGCAACCAGTCCAATCGTCTGCCACTTGGTGAGCCGTTCCTTGTCGATCGTGAACGCAAGGGCCACGGTGCTGGCCGGATATAGCGAGGCGACCACGGACACGATCGACAACATGCCGCCACGAACGGCCACCAGGTACAAGACATTGGCGCCCATGTCGAACACACCAGCCACGATCGCCAGTTGCAGTGACCCGCGATGGCGCACGGGCCGAGAGCGTGTGAGCCCAGCCAGACCGATCAGCATCGGAACGGATACAAAGCGGGCGATGACCAGCGGCCACATTCCCGAGTCCGAATCGGCCTGGTCGAGGGCGACGAACAACAGCCCGAAGCACGCTCCAACGCCGACAGCAAGCAGCACGATTCGAGGTGGAGTGTTGTGTTGGTGAGTGCCGACCGCGCCGCTGACGAGCGCGACAGCGGTGACCGCGATCGCAATGCCGACCAGCGCCAGCCCACCGGGTCGCTCGCCGATCACGAGCCCGACGACCACCGGCACGACTGCACCGACTACGGCACTCGTCGGCGCCACCACCGAGATCTCGCCATGCGCGAAGCCATGGTAGAGCCCGGAGATACCTAAGGCTCCGATGACGCCCGCGAACGCACTCCACGCCCATGTTCCGGCCGACGGCACCGGTGTGCCCATCACCACGACTGCCGCCAACACCAACACGAGACTGACCATCTGACCAAGCGCGGCAACCACCACACTCGCCTGGTGCCGGCTGGCACGTCCACCGAAGTAGTCGCCCACGCCGTACACAAGCGCGGAGCCGAGAGCGAGCAGGACAGGCATGGTCGCTCAGTCAACCACGCTCATCACCAGTCGGTGGGGCGATAGTCCTTCAGGAACTGGCCCCACACGTGGTGGCCGGTGTTGATGCCGTCAATGATCGGGTCGACGATGCGCGCTGCCCCGTCGACGATGTCGAGCGGCGGGTGGAAGTGGTGCTGGGCCGCCTTGCGTTCGGCAATGTGCACCGGGTCTTCGTCGCTGACCCATCCGGTATCGACACTGTTCATGTGGATGCCATCGGCGTGATAGTCCGCAGCCGATGTGCGAGTCATCATGTTCAGCGCCGCCTTGGCCATGTTGGTGTGCGGGTGACGGGTGGTCTTGAACCGTCGGTAGAACTGACCCTCGACTGCCGAGACGTTGACGATGTGCTTATCGCGACCAGGCGTGCGAAGCATCAGCGGCTTCAACCGGGCGTTCAGCACGAACGGTGCAACGGCGTTGACCAATTGAGTCTCTAGCAACTCCACCGACGACACCTCGGCAAGGGTGAGCCGCCACGAGTTTCGATCGCGCAGGTCCACCTGC
>JANOYI010000294.1:0-2280 GCA_031428795.1 Ilumatobacteraceae bacterium
ACCCGCGCAGCGGCGAACGCAACGTGCTGCTCAACCCATCGCACCCCGCCCTCACTTCCCTCCGCGAGCTGCAACGCTTCGAAGTCCTCCTCGACGAACGCCTCTAGCCCATCCACGTCGGAGATTCCCGAGGGTTTCAACGACCTGGGGCGCGCCCGAAACCCTCGGAGTCAGAAGCGCGACTGGCTCGGGCGCGGTAGAGCTCGACCAACTCGTCGAGAATCGCCGGAAGGTCGAGTAGTTCCAGAGCCGTCACCCGCTCTACCTCCCAGTCCACGAGATGAAGCTGTCGGTCTCGTTGCTTGTCTCCAGTTGTGCCCTCCAGGCTGAGATGGTCGGGGTGAACGTCAACTTCGACGGCCCATCGAATTGCCGGCACCGCCATATCGATACGAATACTGCGACCGTTCGGCAACACCAAGCGCTCCTGCGGTTCCACCGGAACTCCACGCCGCAGCAGGCCCCGAAGGATCAGGAGCTCTGGATGGGACTCGGCGGCCGCGCCATGGTGTCGGCGAAGCAGAGTTCTGGCAAACGTGACCGAGCCAGCCCGCCCTGGTGAGCAGAGCTCGCGGGCCATCAAACCGAGGGCTTCCATCGTGGTCTCCTTTCGCTGCAAAATCTGCTCGATCACCGACGAGAGGTTCGAGACGGTGAGGTCGCGAGCCAAATCAAACGCCAGGCGCTCAAATGTGGCAATGCGAATGCCGTTCGGGAGTGTTCGGGCATGCTCGTCCGGCGTGATCTTGGATTGACGCAGTTCCACGAAGTTGGGAACGTCGAATCGACTTCCGTGGGGCATGCAGAGGACAACTTTGGACGCCGTTGGCATGCGGCGTAGGTTGACCAATCCCCCGCCCGTCGGACCAGTGACGAATCCCGTCGGGTGCTGCAGGCACAGCGTGATAATGCGCGACTCAAGAGTCTCCGGCATGCCCGGTACCCGATACACGCAGTGACCTACGGGCGCGAGAACTCCGTCGGCGAGTATGCGACCGCGCTGGCGAGCAGTGACTCCAGCAGCCACGAGCTGCGCACTGGTGATGGCGCCAAGTTGGCGACCGAGCACGACAAGCGCAGGAGCGGTAAGAACGGACATGGCGACCTCCACTATCAGATTGACGGGGAAGTCATCGCCGACCATATCGGCACTTTGCCGCCTTCATCCTCGAGGGTTTCAACGACCTGGGGTGCGACCGAAACCCTCGGGCAGAATCTATTGGGGTGGGAGGGCGCCGGTTTCCAGGAGGTGGTGGAAGCCTTCGAGGTCGAGGATGGGGATGCCGAGGTCTTGGGCTTTGGTCAGCTTGCTGGCACCTGGCTCGGCGCCGACCACGACGGCGAACGTCTTGGCGCTGACGCTGCCCGGGCTCTTCCCGCCACGATCCTTGATGGCTGTCTCAGCGCCCTCGCGGGTGAAGCCCTCCAACGAGCCGGTCACGACGACGGCTTTCCCGGCCAAAACCTGCGGCTGACGGCTGACCTCGACCAGCCCGAACTCCACACCAGCGGCACGCAGCTTCTCGACGAACGCCCTGTTCGCGGGCACTGCGAACCAGCGGACGATGGCCGCTGCGATCGTGGGGCCGACGCCATCGGTGGTGGCCAGGTCGGCCTCGGAGGAGTTCATGACTGCGTCGAGGGTGCCGAATGCCCGACTCAACCCATCACTGGCCGACGGGCCAAGGCCCTTACAACCCAGAGCTGTCAGCACCTTTGGCAGCGGCCGAGTCTTGGACCCTTCGATGGCGGCCAGCAGATTGTCTGCCTTCGTTTCACCCCACTTGTCCAACGTCAGCAACTGTTCGCGCGTGAGCGAGTACACATCGCCGGGGTCCGACACCAGCCCCGCCTCGCTGAGCTGCATGACCGTGCTGTCGCCCAAACCTTCGATATCCATCGCGCCGCGCGAGGCGAAGTAGATGATGCGCTGATCGCGCTGGAACGGGCAGGTGGGCTCGACGCAGCGTGTGTCGGCCTCGCCCTCGGGGCGGACCAGTTCGGTCTGCAACGGGCAGGGGCACAACCGGGGGAACTCCCACGGCACGCTGCCCGCCGGCCGCAGCGCAAGCACCGGGCCCACCACTTCCGGAATCACATCGCCGGCTTTACGGACCACGACGGTGTCGCCGGGTCGCACGTCCTTGACGGCCACCTGGTCCTGGTTGTGCAGCGTGGCCAGGCTGACGGTGGACCCACCGACGAATACAGGCTCGAGCATCGCGAACGGTGTGGTGCGACCGGTACGCCCAACCGACACCATGATGTCGCGCAGGATGG
>JANOYI010000295.1:0-2093 GCA_031428795.1 Ilumatobacteraceae bacterium
TCCTCCAGCGGTTCGTAAAGTCGATCACGGCTGGCGTGGACCAGATCGGCGGCTCCAACTTTCCCTCGTTCGTCGTCCAGGCCGTCCAGCAGAACTTGCTGACAACAGCGCGGGTTGACGAGTCTGCGCTGCGCGTCCTCAAGCAGAAGTTCGAGCTCGGCCTATTCGAGAACCCGTACGTCGACGCCGCTGCCGCCAACGCCATTTCCGGCAGCGCCGCGTTCACTACCGTCGGCGACGCGGCCCAGGCCAAGTCCCTGACGCTGCTGACGAACAACGACCAACTGCTGCCCGCCGCACCCGCCAGCAAACCCAGAGTCTGGTTGTCTGGCGTGGCCGCATCCGCGGCGACGGCCATGGGCTATACGGTCGTCACCGACCTCGCGCTGGCCGACCTCGCCGTTGTCCGGCTCAGAGACCCCCGGGGAGGCACCGACCTGACCGACCTGAACTTCACCGGCAGCGAGGCGGACTACCGAGCGCTCCAGGCGGCCGTGGACGCCGGGGTCCCGACTGTGGCGGTGCCGAAACTCGACCGACCGCTCGTGCTGACGAACGTCGTCGATCGCGCCGGCGCCGTGCTGGCGAACTACGGCGTTTCGGACACGGTCCTCATGCAGACGATCGCCGGGCAGCGGCAACCGGGAGGTGACCTGCCGTTTGAGTTGCCGTCCTCGATGACGGCCGTCCAGACCCAGCTTTCCGACGTGCCCGACGACAGCGCCGACCCGCTGTTCCCGGTCGGGTACGGGCTGGAGTACGCCTCACCGACGATCGCCCCCTGAGGTCGCGAGTTCGAATCTCGTCATCCGCTCGATAGGAAACCCTGCCGCTGGCAGGGTTTCCTGCGTTTTCGGCTGCGGTCGGTCGTGGTGTCGTGCCCACGGCTCGCCCATGGTTTGCCCATGATGTTCCGTACGTTTCGGGGATGACTGGATCATTGCGACAACGAGGGCCTGACGCGTGGGAACTGCGGATCTACCTTGGGGTGGATTCATCTACCGTTAGGGAGCGGTGGGCGACGAAGACGGTGCACGATCGACGCTCCGATTCGACCTTCTCGGCCGAGTCCGGTTCTGTGCTGCCGCCCGATTCGGACAATGATCACCAAGACCACGGTGGCGATCGGTTGTACCGCGTTGTTCGCGCCGTCGTTTCTCCGCTCTATCGTGCGGGCTGCCGTGTGCGAACCGAGGGTCTCGACAACGTCCCCATCGATGGCCCGGTGATTCTGGCGGCGAACCACATGTCATTCTTCGACTCGGTGGTGTTGACCCTGTCAGTGCCACGGCGCACAAGTGGCAAAGCGGAGTATCTCGATAGTTGGAAGACACGCTTTGTGTTTCCGGCGCTCGGGATGATTCCGATCAGGCGCTCCGCCGGCCGCCAGGCGCTGGCCGCGTTGGACACAGCTGCGGCGGCGCTGGGGCCACAGCTCACGCGTCGCAATGATCCTTCATGTCGCCGGTCAGACCGAAGGGGACGTGGGCCCTGGCGGGGCCATGACCGAACGCGAGAAAGCGTCACCACCGCGGACGTAAGAGTCCGCCGCACGCAAGCAGATGTCAATGATGCGGTTGCACTGATTGTCCCGAGTACTCAGCAACGGTGGGGCCGTACCTTGATGGCCCGCCGCAGGTCCCGTTCGCACCGGCCGCCTGGGTCAAGTCATGATTCTCGGAGCCCCGCGACGACCAGCCTGAACTCCTTTGGCCTCGTCTGGCTGGGCGGGCGTTCAGTCGTCGAGTGTGGGGTACCAGTCGGTGCCGCGCCCGTCGGGGGTCGTGTCGAGCAGCACCCAAAGCGGGTTCATGTCCGGTGCTGAGTGCGGATCCTGGCCGGGATCGGCCATCTCGGCGGTGCCTTCGCCGCTGTAGAAGTGACGGACGGTGCCGGCGGGGTCTTTCTGGAAGACGGTGTACGCGGGCCAGTCTGCGTCGCGTTCGCCGACAAAATCATTCGTGTAGTCGCCGCTCGGATCCGAGTAGAACGACAGGCCGGTCCAGTCACGTTCGGTGGCGTAGTCGAGGATCCGGTCGATTGGTGAGCGGGCCACGACGGCCAGCGCTGCGCGTTGTTGGATGTGTCGTGCT
>JANOYI010000296.1:0-5478 GCA_031428795.1 Ilumatobacteraceae bacterium
CCTACTGGACCCGCCTGGTCGACACGTACCCCATCGTCAGCCTCGAGGACGGCATGCACGAGGACGACTGGGAAGGCTGGGCGGCGCTCACCCAGGCGGTCGGCGATCGAGTGCAGCTGGTTGGTGACGACCTGTTCGTGACCAACGTTGCTCGCCTACAGATGGGCATCGACCGCAAGGTCGCCAACAGCGTGCTCATCAAGGTCAACCAGATCGGCACGCTCACCGAGACTCTCGACACCGTCGACCTCGCCACCCGCCACGGTTACACCAGCGTGATGAGCCACCGCAGCGGCGAGACCGAGGACAGCACCATCGCCGACCTCGCCGTCGCCACCAACTGCGGCCAGATCAAGACCGGCGCCCCCGCCCGCAGCGACCGCGTGGCGAAGTACAACCAGCTGCTGCGCATCGAAGAGCAGCTGGGCGAGTCGGCTGCCTTCCGCGGCCGCAGCGCACTCAGCACTCGCTGAGCTAGCCGTTGCCGTTGCCGTTGCCGTTGACGTTGACGGTGACGGTGACGCAGTTCAGCGCGGCTCGGCTGCGAGACTGTGCGGAATGAGTACCGGTGGCCACAAGACGTCTGCAATCCCGCGCCCTAAAGACGCGACGCAGTCAGCGACTCGCGCCACCGAGCTGCCCGACACGACGAACCACGGCACGCTGAGCGACTTCACCCGACCGATTGCGCGTGAGAAGCAATTGGTCAAGGGTCGCGCCAAGCGGGGCGTGATTGCCATCGGTGCGATGGTCATCACCGCTGCGTTGGTAGCGGCACTGTTCGTGTTGCCGGTGAAGGCATGGTTGCGCCAGCGCGACGACATCGCCGTCAAGGAGAAGGAACTGTCCGCGCTCGACCAGGCCAACGCCCAGTTGAGCGATGAAGTCGGCCGCCTGCAAACACCCGAAGGCATCGAAGAGGCTGCCCGCGAGGAGATCGGTTACGTGCAGCGCGGCGAAATCCGCCTCACCATGCTGCCCGCCCCGCCGGCACCCATCACGATGCCCAGCGGCTGGCCGTACGACACAGTCGCTGAGATCGTCGCCGTCCGCACGGCCGCAGCCGTCACCCCGTAACTCCCGGAGAGCTGTTTCGGCCGAGAGATCTTGGGCTCCGCGTTTCGTTCGCGAGCGGCCCGCGTCTAGTGTCCACAGCCAGGTCGTCTTTACGAACATCTGGGGGTTTCGGACGTGGCTGGCAGCATTCTTGGTAATCGGGTTCTTCGCAAGGAAGACCCGAAGTTCCTGACCACGGGCGGCATCTACGTCGACGACATGAACGAGCCATTGCTGGCCGGTGCCGCGCACGTCACGTACGTGCGTTCAACCGTTGCTCACGGCACCATCCTCAGCATCGACACGTCCGAGGCGCTGGCCATGCCGGGCGTCATCGCCGTCTACACCGCCGACGACCTAGGGCTCGAGGCGGTCGCCAGCGACTTCAACCCAACCATCGCCCGCGGCATGTTGGCCATCGGCAAAGTCCGCTTCGTCGGCGAGCCCGTTGCCGTCGTCATCACCGAGGAGCGGCAGCAGGGCGAGGACGCCGCCGAGCAGGTCATCGTCGACTACGACACGCTGCCAGCGGTCATCGACATCGAATCCGCACTCACCAGCTCGACGCTGCTCTACGAGGAGACGGGCAGCAACGTCGTGTTCGACACGACGGTGCTGGGTATGCCCGAGAACACCGGCGACGCATTCTTCGAAGGCTGCGAAGTCATTGTCAAAGGTCGCTTCCTCAATCAGCGCGTCGCACCCTGCCCACTCGAAGTTCGCGGGTCGGCAGTTGCCTGGGTCGACGGGCGTCTGTACCAGTGGCTCAGCACCCAGGGCGCTCAGGGAGCACTAGCCACCATCGCCAAGATCAATGGTGTCGAGGCCGCACAGGTCAAGGTCATCACGCCCGATGTTGGTGGCGGGTTCGGCGCCAAGATTTCGTGCGATCCGGAAGAGTCCATCCTCGGCGTGTTGGCCGCGAAGGTCGGTCGGCCGTTGTGCTGGCGCGAGACACGCAGCGAATCGATGATGGTGCTCGGCCACGGCCGCGCCCAGGTGCAGCACGTCACCGTCGGCGGCACCCGCGCCGGCAAGGTCACCCACTATCAACTGCACGCCATCCAAGACGCCGGCTACTTCGTCGAGATGGGCGCCATCCTCGCGCCGTTCATGACGCGGCCGATGGCCAGCGCGGTGTACGACATTCCCAATATCGAGGTGCGCACCACCAGCGTGGTCACCAACACTGCGGTCACCACCGCCTACCGCGGCGCGGGTCGTCCGGAGGCCACCGCCGCCGCCGAGCGAGCGATGGACCTGTTCGCGCTGGAACTGGGCATGGACGCTGTCGAGGTTCGCCGCATCAACCTGATCCCGAAGTTCCTGGAACCGCACACCACCGTCATCGGCCAGACCTACGACGTTGGCGACTATGAGACCGCGCTCGACAAGGCGCTCGCTGCGGCTGGCTACACCGAGCTGCGCGCCGAGCAGGCCCGCCGCCGCGCTGCTGGCGACGTCAAGCAATTGGGAATTGGCGTCAGCACCTACGTGGAGATCACCGGTGGCGTCGCACCCTTCGGGGAGCACGCCAAGATCGAAGTGCTCGACGATGGCCGCGCCGTCGTGTACACCGGCACCTCCCCGCACGGCCAAGGCCACGTCACCGCGTGGAGCATGCTCGCTCACGAGCAGACCGGCATTCCGATGGACAAGATCGACGTCATCTGGGGCGACACCGACCTGGTGCCCGAGGGCGGCGGCACAATGGGTTCACGCTCGCTGCAGCATGGCGGCGCCGCGGTGTGGAACGCCGCGATCGAACTGGTCGAGAAGGCCCGCAAGTTGGCCGCCAAACTGTTGGAGGCCGACGAAGCCGACATCGTGCTCGACAAGGACAGCGGCGCGTTCCACGTGTCGGGTACGCCGTCCATCGCGAAGGGCTGGGCCGACCTGGCCGTCGCTGCGCACGCCGAGGCCGATCTGCCCGAGGGTCTGCAGCACGCGTTGTTCTTCCAAGGTGCGGCCAGCTTCCCGTTCGGCTCTCACGTGTCGGTAGTGGAAGTCGATACGGAGACGGGCAAGGTCACGCTGCTGCGCCAGATCGCATGCGACGACGCTGGCCGCGTGCTGAACCCGATGCTGCTCGAAGGCCAGATCCACGGTGGCATCGCTCAAGGTGCTGCGCAGGCCCTGCTCGAGGAAGTCCGCTACGACGAGGACGGCAACCCTGTCACCTCCAACCTGGCCGACTACGCGTTCATCTCCGCTGCCGAACTGCCGAGCTTCGAAGTCGTCCACATGGAGACGCCCACGCACCTCAACCCGCTAGGCGCCAAGGGCATCGGCGAAAGCGGCACCATCGGCAGTACCCCCGCGGTGCAGTCCGCCGTCATCGATGCCGTCAGCCATCTCGGTGTGCGCCACATCGACATGCCCTGCACCCCCGAAAAGGTCTGGCAAGCCATCCAATCCGTCGCCTAGTCAGTTCTGGCAATCCAGCACGAGCGCCCATGGCTGAACGCGCCCGACCCTACAAAACCGTGCTCTTGAACGAGCGAGACCCCGGTCCGCGGACTGCTTGAGCGCTGCGGCCGCCGGACCGTGCAGCACTGGTTCAGCTCAGCGACAACTTTCCTTGCACTGTCGCCGCGAAAGCGCAACGCAAGTTCGCTGAGCCAAAACAACTACACCCCGTCTAGCGCGGCGACCCAGCCCGTCAGCGGACCCGCCGCCCTCCCACTTCCAGAGCATCCTTCACGGACTCGAGGCACTACGTGCCGGACGCGTCGGGAAGGTGCCACGAGTGGGCTGGCGAGGCAATTAGAGCGAATCAGCCGTCAGTATCGGTTCTGACAAGCTAATCGCTTGTTTAGACTCTCCTGCATGATCGATCGACAGCGACTTGCCCAACTTCATGTTCTTGAGGAGCAGCGTTTCGTCGACACCCACCCGCGCTCCGCCGTGATGGCGGCCGAGGCGCGCACCACGCTGCTCGGCGGTGTGCCGATGGCGTGGATGACTCGCTGGCCGGGCGCGTTCCCGCTGTTCTTCGACGAGGCGCACGGTGCTCGCTTCACCGACGTCGACGGTCATGAGTACGTCGACTTCTGCCTTGGCGACACCGGCGCGATGACCGGCCACGCACTCCCCCAAGTTGCCGATGCACTCTTCGCACAGGCCTCCCGCGGCATCACCACCATGCTGCCGAATGCCGACGCCGCGTGGGTGGGTGCCGAACTGGCTCGCCGCTTCGGCCTGCCCATCTGGCAGATGGCGATGACCGCCACCGACGCCAACCGATTCGTCCTGCGCTACAGCCGTTTCCTCACCGGACGACCCAAGGTGCTGGTATTCGACTGGTGTTACCACGGCAGCGTCGACGAGACCCTGGTGACGCTCGACGAGGCCGGCCGACCCGTCTCACGCGAGGGCAACATCGGCCCGCAAGTCGACCCGACGCTCACCACCGTCGTCGTACCATTCAACGACCTGACCGCGCTCGAAGCGGCGCTCGCAACCGGCGAGATTGCGTGCGTGCTGGCCGAGCCAGCCCTCACCAACATCGGCATCGTGCTGCCCGACCCCGGCTACCACGAGGCGCTGCGCTCGCTCACCCGCAAGTACGGCACGCTGCTGATCATCGACGAGACTCACACCATCTGCGTCGGCCCCGGCGGTGCCACCGCGGCATGGGGTTTGGAGCCCGACTTCTTCGTCATCGGCAAGACCATCGGCGGCGGTATGCCTGCGGCCGCGCACGGCTGCACCCTCGAAATCGCACAACGGATCAATGAGCTGCTGGCCGACAAGAGTGTCGACACCAGCGGCGTCGGCGGCACGCTCACCGGTAACGCGCTGGCGATGGCAGCGGTGAAGGCCACCCTGTCGACGACCCTGCGCGACGACGACTTCGCTCGCATGATCCCCCTCGCCACCGAGTGGGCCGACGGGGTGCAGACCAGCATCGACCGGTACAACCTTCCGTGGAATGTGCAGCAGCTTGGCGGGCGCGCCGAGTACTGGTTCTGCCCGCCGCCACGCGATGGCGCTGCCGCCGCGGCCGCCGTCGATCACGAGCTCGACAACTTCATGCACCTGTGGGCCGTGAACCGGGGCATTCTGCTGACGCCGTTTCACAACATGGCGTTGATGTCGCCGCACCACACCAGCGCCGACGTTGCACTGCACACCGACGTGTTCGCGCAGGCCGTGGAACACTTGCTGCGATGAGCACTTTCCAACGACTCGAAGGCCAGGTCGCCTTGGTCACAGGCGCTGGCGGCGCGCACGGCATCGGGTTCGCCGCCGCGCGGGCTCTCGCCGAGGACGGTGCCGCGGTTGTGCTCAGCTCCACCACCGACCGCGTGCACGACCGTGTCGCCGAACTGAGTGCGCTGGGCTACACCGCAGTCGGCGTGGTCGCAGACTTGATGGAACATGGGGCCGCCGACCGAGTTGTCGCGGTCGCGCTCGGCG
>JANOYI010000297.1:0-3701 GCA_031428795.1 Ilumatobacteraceae bacterium
CCGCGGCGTCGTGAGTGGCGAGTGCGACGTGGTGGAAGCCCATGTGGGAATTGTCGCGCCACATCGCAACCTCCGGCGTACCGGAGGCAGAATGGGAGCATGTTCCTCGGCAAGGACCTCATCGTGTGGATGCTGCTCGCACTCGGCGGGGCGTTGTTCGCGGGTAACCTGATGGCTGTCCTGCGGCCGAGGGTGGGGTCCAAAGCGGAGGGCGACCTCACGCAGGCGCCACGTGCCCGCAGCCTGACGATGGCTGCGATCGGGCTCGTCGTTGCGCTTGCGGCGCTCTCGGCGCTCATCGCCAGATAGGCAAGGTCGCTCGAGCGCTCAGGTTTGGCGTCATGACCGGGTGGGGCCAGCGTCGTGGTGCCGTGCCGCGCCGACGATGAGGTCACCGTTCTGCGTCGATGCGTCGAGGCCTCAGCCGGCTTCGCGTCTACCGTGAAGGACTGATGTGCCCTTCAGTTTCCATCAAGCAGGCGGGTGTGAACGTCGCGGCGCATGTTGTCGAAGGGGTGACCGTTGGCGTCGGTGGCGCCACGGTGGGCTGGCTCTTTGGTGGGCTGGTGCAGCCTGCGCTCGGTGTCGTTGTGGCCATCGTGGCGGGTGTCAACGGTGCCATCTCGGGCTGGCGCCACGTCTACGCGTGGCGTACCGGTCGCGGGTTGCTGGCTTTTCTTCTGGACAGCACGTGGGCGACGATTCCTGTGGCGGCGGGTTTGCTCGCTCATCTGGCGGCATTGGTATCGAATGGTCGCGGTGGTTTTGATCACTCCTTGAGCGCCCGCCAGAATCGCCACGTGTACCGAGGCGGCGCACACCTTCAGACTGGCTTCGCCCTTACCGTGGGGAACGTGATTTCCAGTGCAGGCGACGTGTCTCGAGCGCGCCGCCGCAAGTTGATAACGGACCACGAGGCGGTGCACATCTGGCAGGCCCGCTGGTTCGGTCCGTTGTACCTCGTGCTCTACCTGGGCTGGACGGGCTTTGGCGCACTCGTCGGCGTGCTGCTGTGGTTGCGTCGCGGGCGTACGGCACCGTTGGGACAAATGGTCGAGTCGTGCTCGTACTACCTCAACCCGTTCGAGTGGTGGGCCTACACCCGCGACAACCTTTGGCCACCGCCGGGACTGGCCGTAGGTGTCGGGTGGCGCAAACCGGTGGTGCGCCCGTTTGCGGACGCCCATGCGCATCGCCATTGATCGACGGACAACTCGCTCCACTGCTACCCACCTCTCGCCATAGACCATTGAACGGCAGCGGTACCCTTGCTCCTGTGAGCCACCTGGCAACCGCAAGCCAGGATCGAGCCACCTCTGAAGGAGCGCACTGATGTCCCAGTTCTTCGACACCGCCGAGGTCATTCGCTACGAGGGGCCAGATTCCGACAATCCGTTCGCCTTCCGCTGGTACGACGCCGACCGAGTCGTTGGCGGTCGCACGATGTCCGAGCAGCTTCGCTTCGGTGTCTGCTACTGGCACACGTTTGCCTGGGATGGCTTTGACATCTTTGGCGCCGGCACGATGGATCGCCCGTGGCATCCGAATCAGAACCCGACGCTCGACCCGATGGTCGCGGCGAAGATGAAGATGGAAGCGGCCTTCGAGTTCTTCGAGAAGCTGGGCGCGCCGTTCTTCTCGTTCCACGACGTCGACATTGCCCCGCTCGGCGCTTCCTTCAAGGAGAGCTGTCGCAACCTGGACGAGATGGTCGAGCTCGCCGCTGGCCACATGGAGCGAACCGGGGTCGAGCTGTTGTGGGGCACCACCAACGCCTTTTCGCATCGTCGATTCATGGCCGGCGCAGCCACCAACCCGGACCCGACAGCGTTCCGCTATGCGGCTGCGCAGGTGGCGCACTGCATGAGCGCGACCAAGAGGCTCGGCGGTGCCAACTATGTGTTGTGGGGTGGTCGCGAGGGCTACGAGACGCTGCTCAACACGGACATGAAGCGTGAGATGGACCAGTTCGGTCGCTTCCTGAATCTGGTGGTCGAGCACAAGCACGCGATCGGTTTCGAGGGTGCGCTGTTGATTGAGCCCAAGCCGATGGAGCCCACGAAGCACCAGTACGACTACGACGTCGCAACGGTGTACGGCTTCTTGCAGAAGTACGGCCTGGAGAATGAGATCAAGGTCAACATCGAGGTCAACCACGCCACGCTCTCCGGCCACGACTTCCATCACGAGGTCGCGACGGCGGTCAACAACGGCATCTTCGGATCGATTGATGCCAACGCTGGCGACGATCGTCTCGGATGGGACCTCGACCGCTTCCCGGTGTCCGTGGAGCAGATGTCGCTGGGCATGCTGGAAATCCTTCGTGGTGGCGGCTTCACCACCGGCGGCTTGATGTTCGACTGCAAGCTGCGCCGTCAGTCGGTGTCGCGCGACGATCTCTTCATTGCCCACATTGGTGGTATGGACACCATGGCTCGCTCGCTCTTGGTCGCGCAGTCGATCATCGATGTCGGCGAGATCGATGCCCGTCGCAATGCTCGGTACGCAGGCTGGGCAGATGCGCAGGACGTGCTCGCCGGTGATGTGTCGCTGCAGCAAATGCACGACGACCTACTGGCCACCGAGATCCAGCCCGCTCACGTCAGCGGTCGGCAAGAGCTGCTCGAAGGCCTCGTCGCTCGACACATCGAACGCGTGCGCTAGTTCGGGTCGTCGTAACCCGCCCTTGCCGCTGCCGCTGCCGCTCACAAACCGCAGCGTGAGCCCGATGGACGCTCGCTGTCGGAACCATCACGCAGTACTCCAGGAAGGTCGTCGAGAATTTTTTGGAACAGCGTCGTGGAATTTGGTCGGCGACGTCTCTAGTGTTGGGGTTGACTGATCGTTGATTTCCCGTCTCTCGGTCAGTCACCCAATGTGTACCAATGAGGGGGCTTTCGGCTAATAGGCCGAAAGCCCCCTCTTGGCTTCCAGCTCACGTGCTCTGCCGACAGAACACAACAACGGCCGGCGACCGCCAGCCACCCCTCATCGCACAGGCCGCGTGCGAGGAAGGTTGTTTAGATCGAGTCATGCGGGGTTACACGTACACCCATGAGCGACGATCCAGACGTCCCCACATCCGTACCGCTTTCTGACGTCGAGATCACCGCTGGTTGTCCGACCGAGCGTGAAGACGACCGTGACGCGGGCGGCGAAGGCACTGAGGACGCTGGCGACGAAGAGTCAGGCCCGACCAAGGCTGACGACGACCGCAACGCTGGCAGCGAAGGCACGCAGGACACAGGCGATGCCTGACCAGATCGTGGTCGTTGGTCTCACCGTTGGGCCAGCAGGCAGACAGTGACAACCCTCATGATGGGTCAGCACTCGCACGTGAGGCCAGTTCGGATGATCGTCGCAATTCCCGCCCGCGATGAAGAGGACGACATCGCCGAATGTTTGCGGTCGGTGGCGGCCGCTGCTGGTGGATGCAACGTTCAGGTCGAGGTGGTCGTCGCAGCCGATTCGTGCTGCGACGACACCATCGATGTCGCTCGGTCCACGCCGATGAACGGTGTTGGCGTGAGCATCATCGAAGGCGAATGGGCGTCGGCCGGAAGCGCACGCGCGAGTGCAGTCGCGCTTGGCTTATCCCGGTCGGGCAGCCCTCACCGGCAGGTCTGGATCGCCAATACCGACGCCGACTGCCAAGTCCCCGACGATTGGTGTCGCCGACAGATCGATTTGGCCGAACATTG
>JANOYI010000298.1:0-1836 GCA_031428795.1 Ilumatobacteraceae bacterium
GTTGGGTGCGATGCCCATGCGGAGTTTGGTGATGGGCGCATGGATTGCCCTCATTGGCGTCGGCGGGGCGTCGCTGCTGATCAACAACCCACCGTCGCTCTCCGCCGGCGGCGTGGTCGCTGCACCGACCTTGGTGGTGCAAACCACTGTGCCCGGGGAGACCGCCCCGCAGTCCACCGTGTCGGGTGCAACGGTGCCCGGGTCGACCGACCCGACCGCATCGACCACGCTGCCGGCTACCACCACGACCGAGGCACCTGCCCCCGTTGCCGACGCGTCGAAGGACAACCCACCCGCCCTCGCAGGGCTGGTGGCCGCCAACCTTGCGTTGTTGACCGAGGCTCTCGGCACCAACGAGGTGCCCAGCAACTTGTCGCCCAGCCTCAGTAACTCACGCAACGACCTGCCGCAGATCTACGACAACCAGTGCATACTCGAGGTGGGCGACAACTTGCCCAAGCAGTGCATCTATGGCGACGCAAATGGGGCCACCACCATCGTGTTGTTCGGTGATTCGCATGCAGCCCAGTGGATGCCGGCGCTGCACAAAGTGTCCGTCGCGAACGGCTGGCGCCTGGTCGTGCACACCAAGAAAGCCTGCCCCGACGCCGAGATACCCACCTCCCAAGACCCCAACGGCAACGACTGTGCGGTCTGGCGACGTGACGTGATCGATCTGATTGCCGGCCTGCAGCCGGACCTGGTGATCATGTCGTCGTATCGCTACAAGCAGGTCGGGTCGGCCGCGGGCCGCGACCCCGATGTGGTGTGGCAGGAAGGCAAGGACCTCACGGTCGCCAAGGTGCGCCCGCTGACAACGCAGCTGATGCTGCTCGGGGATAGCGCCACTCCGCAGGACGACATTCCCAGCTGCCTCGCCAGCAACCTGTCCAGTGTGGGCAGCTGCGTGTCGTCGCGAGAGAACGCAGTGCGTCCCACCCGTCTTGCGGTGGAGCGTGAAGTCGCGCAGAAGTACGACGCTGACTTCGTCCCCACCAGCGACTGGATGTGCACAGACACCGCCTGCCCGGTCGTCGTCGGCAACGTGCTGATGTACCGCGACAACAGCCACATCACGGCCACCGCCTCCGAGTTCCTCTCGCCATTCATCGAGGCGGCCGTGAAGTCGATCCTCGGTTGACTTCTGGGCTGAACAACTTGGGTCGCCGAATAGGGTGTTGGGATGACTCGTCCGTGCAAGATCGGTGTCCAGCTTCCTGAGGTCGAACGGTTCGTGGCCTGGCCGGAACTGATCGGAATGGCACAGGCCGCCGAGGCGGTCGGGTTCGACTCGATTTGGCTGGGCGACCACCTGCTCTACGACCTTCCGGACGGCTCTGTGCGAGGCCCGTGGGAGGTGTTCACGTCGATGGCTGCGCTCGCAGCTGTCACGTCTCGCGTGCAGATTGGTTCGCTGGTCGCATCGTTGGGCTTTCACGAGCCGGCGATGCTGGCCAAGATGGCTGCGACGGTGGATGCCATCTCCGGCGGTCGCCTGATCCTTGGCGTCGGTGCCGGTTGGAACAAGCGGGAGTACGACGCCTTTGGCATCGCGTATGACCACCGCGTCGACCGCTTCGAGGAATCACTTGGTCTGGTGCGCCGGCTGCTGGCCGGCGAGACTGTGACCCACTCCGGTACCTATTACACTCTGGACCGTTGTGTGGTCGACCCGCCGGCCTCTCGACCCGGTGGCCCGCTGCTGATGCTTGGCTCGAATAGCCCGCGCATGCTGTCCATCGGGCTACCGCACGTCGACCAGTGGAACGTGTGGTGGAGCATCTACGGCAACACGCCCGACGGGCTGGCGGCAGTGATCGCCGATGTGCGCGCTCG
>JANOYI010000299.1:0-8295 GCA_031428795.1 Ilumatobacteraceae bacterium
GGCGGAGCTCGCGAACGCAATGCACCAAGAGAAATAATATTTTGAGCTTGAAATAATTCTTGCAAGGGCGCAGACTGCGGACATGAAAGTTCTGTGCCTCGGGGGTGGCCCAGCCGGGTTGTACTTCGCCATCTCGATGAAGTTGCGCGACCCGGCGCATGAAGTGACACTGCTGGAACGCAACCGCAGCGACGACACCTTCGGCTGGGGCGTCGTGCTCTCCGACGATGCGCTGGGCAACATGGAACGAAACGACCCGAAGAGCACGGCTGCGATCCGCGATCACTTCGCCTACTGGGACGACATTGCCGTCATCCACAACGGTGTGCGCACCGTCTCCGGCGGGCACGGTTTCGCCGGCATCGGCCGCATGCGCATGCTGCTGTTGCTGCAGGAGAGGGCCCGCGAGCTGGGCGTCGACCTGCAGTACGAGACCCCATTCGGCGCTGCCGAGGAGTATCGCCACGACTACGACCTGGTGGTCGCCTGCGACGGCATCAACTCGCTGGTGCGAAAGGAATACGAAGAGGTCTTCCGGCCCGACGTGGACATGCGGCTGTGCAAGTTCATCTGGCTGGGCACGCACCAGAAGTTCGACGGCGCGTTCACCTTCATCTTCGAACAGACCACGCACGGCTGGATGTGGGCACACGCTTACCAGTTCGACGGCGACACTGCGACCGTGATCGTGGAATGCACGCAGGCAACGTGGGATGCGTGGGGCTTCGAGAAGATGTCGAAGGAGGAGACGGTCGAGACCTGTCGCCAGGTCTTTGCCGCCCACCTCGGCGGCAACGAGTTGATGTCGAACGCCAGTCACCTTCGCGGTTCGGCGGTCTGGATGAACTTCCCGCGCGTGATCTGCGAACGCTGGTACCACGAGAACGTCGTGCTGATGGGCGACGCAGCGGCGACGGGGCACTTCTCCATCGGCTCTGGCACCCGGCTCGCATTCGACAGTGCGATTGCGCTGGCCGAGTACCTGCACACCGAGCCGACGATGGAGGGCGCCTTCCAGCGTTACCAGGAGGAGCGGCGCATCGAAGTGCTGCGGCTGCAGTCGGCGGCGCGCAACAGCCTGGAGTGGTTCGAGCAGTGCGAGCGGTATCTCGACCTCGACCCCGTGCAGTTCAACTACTCACTGCTCACCCGTTCGCAGCGTATTTCGCACGAGAACCTGCGCCTTCGCGACCCGGAGTGGCTGCGTTCGGCGGAGGATTGGTTCCAAGCGCAGGCCGGGGGCACACCCGGCCGTGCACCGATGTTCGCCCCGTTCACGTTGCGCGAGATGCAGCTGATCAACCGCGTGGTCGTGTCTCCGATGGCGCAGTACAAGGCTGTCGACGGGTGCCCCACCGACTGGCACTTTGCGCACTACGCCGAGCGGGCGAAGGGTGGCGCCGGACTGGTCTACACCGAGATGACGTGTGTGTCGCCGGAGGGCCGCATCACGCCTGGCTGCACCGGGTTGTATGCGCCGGAGCACGAGGCTGCGTGGACGCGACTGACCACGTTCGCGCACGCCGAGACGGAGGCCAAGCTGTGCTGCCAGATCGGCCACAGCGGCCGTAAGGGCTCCACGCAACTGGGCTGGGAAACCATCGACGCGCCGCTGGCTGAGGGCAACTGGCCGACGATGTCTGCGTCCGCGATTCCGTGGTCACCCGCCAACCCGGCGCCGCGAGCGATGGACCGCGCCGACATGGACGACGTCACTGCGCAGTTCGTAGCCGCAACTGAGATGGCCGAGCGGGCGGGGTTCGACATGATCGAACTTCATGCAGCGCACGGCTACCTGATCTCCGCCTTCATCTCGCCGGTGTCCAACCAGCGCGACGATGAGTACGGCGGCAACCTGGCCAACCGCATGCGTTACCCGCTGGAGGTCTTCACCGCAATGCGAGCCGCGTGGCCGGCGGACAAGCCGATGTCGGTGCGCATCTCCGCCAACGACTGGGTTGGCGATGGCGGCGTAACACCCGACGAAGCGGTGGAGATTGCACGGCTGTTCTCGCAGGCAGGTGCCGACATCATCGATGTCTCGGCCGGGCAGACGTCGTCCGAAGCTCGGCCGATCTATGGCCGCATGTTCCAAGCACCGTTCAGCGATCGCATACGCAACGAAGCCGGAATCGCCACCATGGCTGTCGGCAACATCTACGAGCACGACCATGTCAACGGCATCTTGATGGCCGGCCGCGCCGACCTGGTGTGCCTCGCACGTCCGCACCTGGCCGACCCGTACTGGACGCTGCACGCGGCCATCGAACTCGGCGATGAGCAGGCGCAGTGGCCGCTGCCCTACCAACCCGGACACGAGCAAGCGTTGCGCCTCGCGCAGCGTGCGCAGGAAGCGATCCGCGCATGACGCTGCACGACATACAGCTGCACGGCCGACGAGTGCTCATCACCGGCGGCGGCACGGGCCAGGGCGCCGACCTTGCGCTCGGATTCGCCGCGCAGGGGGCCGACGTCGTCATCGCGGGTCGCCGACGTGAGCCGCTGGAGGCAGTTGCCAGCAGTGCGGCTGGCATCCGCGTGGCGGTCGCCGACGTCACCAACGAAGACGACGTCGCACGACTGTTCGCCGAGGCCGGTCACGTCGACGTAGTCATTGCCAACGCGGGCATGGCGGACAGCGCACCGTTGGCGCGCACCAGCCTGGACATGTGGAATGAGATCATGGCGGTCAACCTCACCGGCGTGTTCCTGACGCTGCGCGAGGGTGTGCGCCAACTCAAGGGCAGCGACTGGGGCCGGCTGATCACGGTCGCCTCCATCACCGGGCTGAAGGGCTACCCGTACGTGGCTGCCTATTCGGCCTCGAAACATGGCGCCGTCGGGTTGACACGTTCGTTGGCGCAGGAACTGGCGAGCACCGGCATCACGGTGAACGCACTGTGCCCGGGTTACCTCGACACCGAAATGACCGACCGCACGCTGGACAACATCATCGCCAAGACGGGCCGCACGCATGAGGAAGCCCTGCAGTCGCTGACTCGCATGAACCCCCAGGGTCGCTTGATTCAGCCGGCGGAAGTCACGGCGGCGGCGCTGTGGTTGTGCGGCCCGGGTAGCGGCTCGATCACCGGTCAGGCCATTTCGATCGCCGGGGGTGAGGTATGAGCGAGACAATGTCCAAGCGTCGACTGAAGCTGTGGATTCGCCTCCTGCGTGTGACACGTATCGCGGAAGGTGAGCTACGCGAGTTTCTGCGCACGGAACACGAGTCGACGCTGCCTCGCTTTGATGTGCTCGCCGCGCTTCACCGCGCTCGCACGCCACTGACGATGAGTGAGCTCTCCCGCCACCTGCTGGTTTCCAACGGCAACACCACCACCGTCGTCGACCGGCTGGAACTCGACGGTCTGGTCACTCGCACGCCTGCCGCCGACCGACGCGTCATCCACGTCGCGCTGACCGACGTCGGTCGCACGCACTTCGAACAACTCGCCATCGACCATGAGGCGCGCGTGAATCAGCTGTTCGGCGGCCTCTCTGGCGCCGACCTCACCGCACTCGAAGATCTCCTCCACCGCATGACAGACAAGGCAACCGGATGACCACAATGCCAACGACGACCATGACCGAATTCTCGCCACAGCACTTCCTGTGGGAGGTGCACAACCGCGTTGCCACCATCCGGCTCAACCGGCCCGAGCGTAAGAATCCGCTGACCTTCGAGAGCTACGCGGAGCTGCGCGACACGTTCCGCGCGCTCCCCTATGCCGATGACGTCGACGTCGTCGTCTTCGCGTCCAACGGCGGCAACTTCTGCTCGGGCGGTGATGTGCACGAGATCATCGGGCCGCTCGTCGGGATGGAGATGAAGGAGTTGCTGCAGTTCACACGCATGACCGGCGATCTGGTGAAGGCGATGATCGGCTGCAGCAAGCCAATCATTGCGGCCATCGACGGTGTGTGCGTGGGGGCCGGCGCGATCGTTGCGATGGCATCCGACCTACGGTTGGCGACACCGGGGGCCAGCACGGCCTTCCTGTTCACCCGCGTTGGCTTGGCCGGCTGCGATATGGGTGCCTGCGCAATTCTGCCCCGCCTGATCGGCCAAGGGCGCGCCGCCGAGCTGCTCTACACCGGTAGATCCATGACAGCCGCCGAGGGCGAGCGCTGGGGTTTCTTCAACTCGCTGCACGCTGCCGAGGACCTCGATACGCAGGCGCAACTGCTCGCTACTCGCCTAGCAGCCGGCCCCACGTTTGCCCACGGCATCACCAAAACACAGCTCAACCACGAGTGGAGCATGGGGCTGGAGCAGGCCATCGAAGCTGAGGCACAGGCCCAGGCGATCTGTATGCAAACGGCCGACTTCGAGCGCGCGTACAACGCGTTCGTCGTTCGCGAGAAGCCCGTCTTCGAAGGGAACTGACATGACCCCATCACCAGCACAACACGAAACTCTGGACACAGCCGGTTGGAATCCCGCCCGCGGCTAATCCAACGGCATCGCCGCCAGCGGTCGCACGCTGTACCTCGGCGGCACCATTGGCTGGAACGGACAGCAGGAGTTCGAGTCCGACGACTTCATCGCGCAGACCCGTCAGTGCCTGCAGAACATCGTCGACGTGTTGGCGGTGGGCGGCGCTGGCCCCGAGCATCTTGTGCGCCTGACGTGGTACATCACCGACCGCGACGAATACCTCGCCCGGCTCAAGGAGATGGGAGCCGTCTACCGCGAGGTGATCGGCAGCCACTACCCGGCCATGGCGATGGTGCAGGTCATGGCGCTGATGGAGTCACGAGCCAAGGTCGAGATCGAGGCGACCGCGGTGCTGCCGTGAGCGAGTTGGGCCCGACCGGCCACGTCGACATGTTCACACGCGACAACTTGCCGCCGCGCGACCATTGGCCGGAACTACTGCTCGACAGCTTCGGCTACCCCGAGTACCTCAACGCTGCCGTTGAGCTGACCGACCGCATCGTCGAACAGGGCCTCGGCGACAACACCGCTCTCATTGGTAACGGTCGCCGTCGCACGTACAAGGAGCTGTCTGACTGGACGAACCGTTTGGCCCACGCGCTCACCGAGGACTACGGCGTGCAACCCGGCAACCGGGTGTTGATCCGCTCGGCAAACAACCCGGCGATGGTCGCCTGTTGGCTGGCTGCGACCAAGGCGGGCGCAGTCGTGGTGAACACGATGCCGATGCTGCGCGCCGGCGAGCTGAGCAAGATCGTCGACAAGGCCGAAATCACGATTGCGTTGTGCGACACGCGGCTGATGGACGAGGTGGTGGCGTGCGCGAAAGACAGTGCCTTCCTCACGAAGGTGGTCGGCTTCGATGGAACGGCCAACCACGACGCCGAACTGGACCGCGTCGCGCTGCACAAGTCGGTTCGCTACGAAGCGGTTCGCACCGGGCGAGACGACGTCGCGCTGTTGGGCTTCACCTCCGGAACGACCGGCGAGGCGAAGGCGACGATGCACTTCCATCGCGACCTGTTGATCATCGCCGACGGCTACGCAAAGGAAGTCTTGGGGGTCACGCCCGACGACGTGTTCGTCGGCTCCCCGCCGTTGGCCTTCACGTTCGGCCTTGGCGGGCTTGCGGTATTCCCGCTGCGCTTCGGTGCCGCGGCAACTCTCCTGGAGAACGCCTCGCCTCCCAACCTCATTGCAATCATCGAGGAGTACCGGGCCACCGTCTGTTTCACCGCTCCCACCGCCTATCGGGCGATGTTGGCGGCGATGGATGCTGGCGCCGATCTGTCGTCATTGCGTGCCGCGGTCTCGGCTGGCGAGACACTTCCGGCTCCCGTCTACGACGCGTGGATCGAGAAGACGGGCAAGCCGATGCTCGACGGAATCGGTGCCACCGAGATGCTGCACATCTTCATCTCCAACCGCTTCGGCGACTCACAGGCCGCGTGCACCGGCACCCCAGTGACCGGCTACGAAGCGAAGATCGTCGACGACGGCATGCATGAGGTGCCACGCGGCACCATCGGCTTGCTCGCCGTTCGCGGCCCGACCGGGTGCCGCTATCTGGGCGACACGCGCCAGCGGGCGTACGTGCGCGACGGCTGGAACCTCACCGGCGACTCGTTCACACAGGACGAAGCTGGCTACTTCCACTTCGCAGCGCGTAGCGACGACATGATCATCTCCTCGGGCTACAACATCGCCGGGCCGGAAGTGGAGGCCGCGCTGCTGGGCCACCCCGACGTGGCCGAGTGCGCCGTGATCGGTGTGGCCGACGAAGCTCGCGGCCAGATCGTGCAAGCCCACGTGGTGTTGCAGGAAGGCGTGGCAGCCGACGACGAGACGGTTGCGCGACTGCAGGAGCACGTGAAGGCCGCAATCGCGCCCTACAAGTACCCGCGCTCGGTCGTGTTCATCGAGTCACTGCCGAAGACCGCCACTGGCAAAGTCCAACGCTTCCGCCTGAGGGAAAAGCCATGATCCGGCCCGTCTGTGTCACAACACAGACGGCCGAGTGTTAGGTCAAAGTTGTGCCGGCGGCATCCTCGCCGTACAGACGCTCGGAGTCCGCATTGAATGGGACATGCACCGGCGGATTTCAGACCACCCCGTCAAGCCAACGACGACGCAACCCAGACATCGACACTGACTGTGCGACCCTCCTCCGACTCCGCGCCAGTCGACCCGGCCTGCCAGCGAATGGGGGTCATGTAGAACAGGTCGCGCAGCGCTTCGGGGGTGAGGGCCAGCTGGAACTGCACTCGCTCGGCGACGGTCGCTTCCGCCGGTGCCACTGCCCGCCTGACCAGCCGTTCTACGGCCTTGCGCTCGGAGTCACCCGACAGCACGGGGCGCATCTCCGCCAGATGATTCGGCCCGGGTGTCACGGTCACCCAGCGGCCACCCGGCCGCAAGACCCGCTGAAACTCTTCGAGGGGATGCGGCGCAAAAACTGACATCACGGCGGCGATCGAGCCATCGAGCACGGGCAGTCGATAGGCGGAGCCGACGACGAACTGCGCGTCCGGTAGCAGCCGCGCCGCCATCTGCACCGCGCTCTTGGCAACGTCGAGTCCGTACAGGTCATTCAGGTCCAACTGCGAGAGGTAGTAGCCCTCGCCGCAGCCGACGTCCAGCATCGGGCCGTCGGGAACGCGGACGGCGTGGGCCAGCGCAGCGGCGATAGGTGCGTAGTGCCCAGCGCCGAGGAACCGACGACGGGCGGCCAGCGCATCTGGCGTATCGCCCGGCGTAGTCGTCGCGCTCAAGCGGCCACCCACGTGCAAGTTCAGGTAACCGCCGCGGCCCCGATCGAACGAGTGCCCGTTTACGCAGGTTGCGCCAGTCGCCGACAACTGCAGCGCGAGCGCACAGTTCGGGCAGGCGAGTACGTCCGCTTCAAGGTTCATCGCGCCAGCGAACCTAGCGAACCCGCACACGTCGTGCGCCGAGTATCATCGATACATTCCGGGCATGACACGACTGGCCACCGGATATTTTCGCCGAGCGCGCGTCTTCGTCGTCGCCATCGCTACCGGTCTCACGAGCTGCTCAGAACCTGATGCCGCGGCCGGCGTCAGCATTGACCGAGTAGTGCTCATCGGCGATTCGCTCGGCGAGCAGACAGCTCCCTACCTCCAGCAAATGGTCGGCGCGCTCGCCTTCGACTCGCGGGTCTTCGGTGGCACGGCGCCATGCGACTGGCTGGGCAAGGACTTGGCGGTCACACCCACCGCCGTTGCCGTCATCTCCTTCATCGGCAATTCTTCGTCCGCATGCATGGGCGACGGCGCGGGCGAAGCACTGCACGGCCAGGCATTGGTGGACAAGTACCGATCCGACGTCACCGCGCTGATTGTGCAGGTACGTGGGGTTGGCGCGCGGGTGTTGATGGTCGGGCAGCCGCAGCGGCTCGGCGTGCCCGACGACGACGTCGAACAGACCGGCCTCAACACGCTCTACGCCAGCTTGGTCGAGCCTGGTGCGGTTGAGTTCGTCGACGCCGGCGCAACCGTGGAGGACGCCAACGGGGCGTTCGCGCTGCGTCTGCCGTGCATCCCCGGCGAGACGCAATGCGATCCAGATGGCAGCATTGCCGTGCGGAGCGACGATGGCGTGCACTTCTGTGCGACTACGGGCGCCGCGGGTTGCGCCGACTACTCGTCGGGAGCATTCAGATTTTCGGCCGCGATTGTGACGGCACTGAATCTGGGGTAACGTACAACCATATGGTTGTACAACTGAGCGAACGCACGAACAGCGAATCGCACACGGATCTCGTCTTCCAGGCGCTTGCCGACGCGACGAGGCGCGACATCGTTCGGCTGACCATGAACGGCGAATACTCGGTCTCC
>JANOYI010000300.1:0-17368 GCA_031428795.1 Ilumatobacteraceae bacterium
GCGGACTTCGAACCAGCCTGCCGCAGCAACCCCGTCGCCGGGGCGACCGCGTACAACCCGGCGACGCCCGGCATCCACCCGCTGGTCGCCCTCTCCGGGGAAGACACCAACCAGCTCGACGAGGCCTATCTCGACATCCCCACCGAGTGGACCATCGTTTTCAGCGACGCCACCGACGAGTACGCCACAGCTGAGCTCGTGTTGTGCGTGGTGCGCACCGGGGCCACGTTGGTGGAGGAGTGCACGGGCTACGAGTCGGATGGCCAGGCCACCGACAATGTCGTCCAGCTCTATTCAGCCGATTACCAGGTCCAGATGCACGAAGCTGTCACCGGCAAGGAACTCGGCCGCACAGCTTTCACGGCTAGCCCAACGGAGTGCCCGATGTTCGTAACGTTCACCGACGGCGAGAGCAGCAAAGATTGGTACGAGACGGACGACGCGGCCATCGCCGAGTTCGCCCGCCCGTTCGTGCAGGTCTGATTCGTTCAGGAGTCCAGGCCGTTCAGGAGTCCAGGTTGGCCATGACGTGCTTGATGCGGGTGTAGTCGTCGAGCGCGTACGACGACAGGTCCTTGCCGTACCCCGACTTCTTGTAGCCACCGTGGGGCATCTCGGCCACTAGCGGGATGTGCGTATTGATCCACACGCAGCCGAAATCAAGGCGCTTGGCCATACGCATCGCGCGACCAAAGTCCTTCGTCCACACGCTGCTGGCCAGCGCATAGTCGACGCCGTTTGCCCAGCGCACGGCTTCGTCCTCGTCACTGAACTGTTGCACCGTGATGACCGGCCCGAAGATCTCGTTCTGGATCATCTCGTCGTCCTGGCGCAGGTCGGCGATGACCGTCGGCTGGAAGAAGAACCCGTCGCCGCCGACCGCACTGCCGCCAGCAACCACGTTGGCGTGTGACGGTGCCCGACCGACGAGACCGCTGACATGTGCCAGCTGATTCGCGTTGTTGACGGGGCCGTACAGCACGTCCTCGTCGTCGGGTTGGCCCGTGCGAATGCCCTTGGCTTGCTCGGCCAATGCCGCAACCAGATCCTTGTAGATACCGGGCGAGGCGATCACACGAGTTGCCGCGGTGCAGTCCTGGCCGGCATTGAAGTAGCCGGCGATGGCGATGCCTTCGGCCGCAGCAGCGATGTCGGCGTCGTCGAACACGACGACCGGCGCCTTGCCACCGAGCTCGAGGTGTACCCGCTTCAGGCTGTGCGAAGCCCCCTCGGCCACCTGCATGCCGGCGCGCACCGAACCGGTGATGCTGACCATTGCGGGAGTGTCGTGGAGAACCATTTGGCGGCCGGTGTCGCGATCGCCGCAGATGACGTTGAACACGCCGGCGGGCAGGAACTCGGCCGCAATCTCAGCCAGAAGCCCGGTGGTCGCGGGTGTCGTGTCACTGGGCTTGAGTACGACAGTGTTGCCGGCAGCAAGCGCGGGCGCGAACTTCCAGACGGCCATCATCATCGGGTAGTTCCAAGGGGCCACCTGGGCGCACACGCCGATGGACTCGCGGCGAATGATGGACGTCATGTTGCGCATGTACTCGCCGGCGCTCTTGCCTTCGAGATGGCGGGCGGCGGTGGCGAAGAAGCGAATCTGGTCGACCATCGGCGGGATCTCTTCGCTGCGCACGAGGTGCGTGGGCTTGCCGCAGTTCTCGACTTCGAGACCGATCAATTCTTCGGCCCGAGCCTCAACGGCGTCGGCGATGCGGAACAAGGCCAGCGAACGTTCGCTCGGCGTGGTCTCGCGCCAGCTCTCGTAAGCGGTGGCGGCGGCACCCATGGCGGCGTCGACGTCGGCCTGCGCCGACAGTGGAGCGGTTGCGTACACCTGGCCGGTGACCGGGTTGACCACATTGGTGGTGCGACCATCGGCCGCCTCGACGTGCTCACCATTGACGAAGTTCTTGAACGCCTTCACGCAGATCGAATCCTCTTGTGTCGGAGCGCCTCGATGCGCTCGAACGAGATGGTAGCCAGTCAGATGCGCACGAGGCGCAGAACCAACAGCGCGATGATGACGCCATGAACAAGACCGCCAAGATTCAGACGTTGGGTGTTCCGAAGGAGATCAAGAATCAGGAGTACCGAGTCGCGATGACGCCTGATGGTGTGCGCGAGTTCGAGCGCCACGGCATCGAAGTGTTCGTAGAAACGGGCGCTGGCGAAGGTGCCAGCTTCCGCGACGACGACTACCGCGCCGCTGGCGCCACGATCGTTCCAACGGCCGCGGACGCGTGGGGTCAGCAGATGGTAGTCAAAGTCAAGGAGCCCAAGGCGGAAGAGTTCGGGTACCTCCGCGCCGACCTCACCCTGTTCACCTATTTGCACTTGGCCGCCTATCCGGAGGTCGCCAAAGCGCTCATCGCGGCCCGTACGACGGCACTGGCCTACGAGACGGTGCAGCTCGTGGGCGGAGCATTGCCGCTACTCGCCCCGATGAGCGAAGTGGCGGGCCGCCTCGCACCACAGATGGGCGCGCACTATCTAGAGCGCCACAACGGTGGCCGCGGAGTGCTGATGGGTGGGGCACCAGGCGTGCAACCAGCGAAGGTGGTCGTGCTCGGTGCGGGCAATGTCGGCTGGAACTCGGCATGGATTGCGGCCGGCATGGAAGCCGAAGTGGTGCTGTTCGACAAGAACCTCGACCGGCTGCGTTGGGTCGATCAGATCAACAAGGGCCGCATCGTGACGCTGGCATCCAACCGCGGAGCACTCGAACGCAACATCGCCGATGCGGACCTCGTGATTGGTGCCGTCCTGGTGGCGGGCGGCCGGGCCCCCATCGTGGTCACCGAGGACATGGTGCGCATGATGAAGCCAGGCGCAGTCATCGTCGACGTGGCGGTCGACCAAGGTGGCTGCATAGAGACCATCCACGAGACCACCCACGCGACTCCGGTGTACGAGCTGCACGGAGTGCTGCACTACGCAGTCGGCAACATGCCCGGCGCCGTGCCACACACCAGCACGTACGCGCTCACCAACGCCACGCTCCCCTACCAACTCGACCTGGCGGTGCATGGTGTCGCCGCCGCGTGCGCTCGCGACAATGCGCTGGCCCTCGGCCTCAACACTCACAATGGCCACATCACCAACGCGCCCGTCGCCGAGTTCCTAGGTACCGCGTTCGTCGACCCCGCCACCGCCCTCGCCTAGCCCACTTTGTGTCAAGACCCTGAACTCACAGCCGCAGGTCACGCGCCGACAGCGTGTACTTGAAGCTGGAGTGCGGGAGACGAGCGTTGGACACGTGTCGGGTTGCCTCGACGCGCGTAGCGTTGCGGACATGGCCACATTGGTACACACGCTCGATTTGCCGGTGATCTCACCGGACGCTGTCACGTTCGATGAACGGCATGCGAACAAGGCACAGTTTCCGCCTGACGCCTGGCTGGCACGCGGCGTCTTCGGGTACAACGTGTGGCGCTACGACGACGTCACCGGCATCTTGCGCGACAAGCGCTGGCACAGTGCCGTCGGCCGGCTGCCGGAAATGATGGGTGTTACCGACGAGCGGTTCCTGGCGCGCCAACGCGTCAGCATCCTTTCCGCCGAGGGCGACGTCCACCTGCGTCTGCGACGGTTGGTCGCCCCGGCCTTCTCCCCTCGTCAGACCGAGCGGCTTCGGCCCACAATGCGCGATGTCATCAACGAACTCGTCGACCGCGTTGCACCCACTGGACGCGCCGACATCGCGGCCGACATTTGTGAGCCGTATCCCATCCCGATCATCTGTGAACTGCTGGGTGCGCCGAAGAAGGACTGGCAGCTGTTCAGCCGGTGGGCCAACGACATTCTCGAGATCTTCTCCATCGATATGGCCAGCAAGCTGGACCTCATCGTGCGAACGCAGGAGGAGCTCGACGAGTACACCCGCGCGCTCATCGCAGACCGACGCGACAAGCCAGCCGACGACTTGCTCACCGACCTGATCGCTATGGAGGAGGCGGGCGATCGCCTGAGCACTGACGAGCTCGTCATGATGGTGAACGCCGTCATCATCGGCGGTACCGACACAACGCGAAATCAGCTCGGGTGCGCGCTTTCCCTCTTTGCACATCACCCCGAGCAATGGGCGATGTTGGCCGAGCGGCCCGAGTTGGCCCAGCGCGCGGTCGAGGAAACAATGCGCTACTTCGGCGCGGTGCGCGGTACAGCCCGCTTCGCCAGCGTCGACATCGAGTATCGCGACGTACTCTTTCCGGCAGGCACGTTCATGGGTGTGGGCATCGCTGAAGCGAACCGCGATGCGAACGTGTTTGCAGAGCCAGAGGCATTCGACATCACGGCACACAAGGGTGACCAGCCGCAGCTCACCTTCGGCTCTGGAATCCACTACTGCCTCGGCCAGTCCTTGGCCCGCGCCGAGCTACAGGAGGCGCTGCCCCTGCTTGCGCAGCGGATGCCCAACCTGATCCTCGACGGACCCACGGAGTGGAAGCCAGACGGCGTCGGCATTTTTGGCCCGGCTCACATGCCGGTCACCTTTGATGCTGGTCACTAGCGACGCTGGCAATTCACGACGCTGACATTCACGCCAAGGTCACTGAGCGAGCGCCCGTAGGACGACCGAGAACTCGCCCAACTTCATCAGTCCAGCATCACGGCTACCGACGCTCCGACATCGGCACCTGAGTCGAGACTGCCAGCCAAACCCCCCGCACCGCCTCGAAGCGCTGATCACTCGAACCGGGAACTTCGGCCATTGACCGACCCCTTTTTCGCAACCCTGTCGATTCCTCGGCGACAGTAGCGAGGTCGACCAGTCAGCGGCCTAGCGGGGCCGGCGCCACATCGTCCACATGTCGGGACCTTTGCGGAGGCGCAACACCTTGCGCACCTCGAACCCAAAGCGACCGTAGAACGCCACGTTCGATTCCTTCGAGCTCTCCAGGTACATGCCGACGCCCTCTTCATCTGAGCGGTCGATCATCGGCAGCATGAGGGCCGCACCGAAGCCCTTGCCCTGATGTGCAGGGTCGGTACCGATGATCTCGAGGTAGTAGTGAGGAAAGTCGACCTCGCCGTGAGCCTTCTCCATCATCGACAGCACGCCGAGATTCGGGATCAGCCGCAACCCGTAGAGCTTGAGGAACGTGGGCGAGTTCTTCACCACTGTCGTCAAGGGAATCTTCCAATGATCCGGCGGCGCCCAAATAGCGGCCGCCTCATAGTTGGACGTCGTGTAGACGTGCCCGTGCGGCAGCTGAATCTTCTGGAAGGTCGTAAAGAACGGCTTGACCTTCTCCTGCGGCACGACCTTGCCGCCCAACAAGTGCAACTTCACTGGGTCGTCATGAAATGCCTTGGCCAGAGTTGTCGCGATGGCGTCACTATCGGCCGAGGTAGCAGGGCGAATCGCGAACGACATAGATTCACCTTATGGGAAATGACATCCAACTCGGTTACAACAGCGGCTACTGGGGCAGCGGCCCGCCGGCCGGCGCGCTGGACGCGATCAAGGAGGCAGAGCGACTGGGCTTCACATCCGCCTGGACAGCCGAGGCGTATGGCAGCGATGCACTCACTCCGCTGGCATGGTGGGGTGCCCACACCGAATCGATCCGACTCGGAACGGGCATCGTGCAGATGAGCGCCCGTACCCCCGCAGCCACCGCAATGGCCGCGATGACCATGGACCATCTTTCCGATGGCCGCTTCATTCTCGGCCTGGGTGCGAGCGGCCCACAGGTCGTCGAGGGCTGGTATGGCCAGCCGTATCCGAAGCCGCTGGCACGAACACGCGAGTATGTGCAGATCGTTCGCGACATCGTTCGCCGCGACGCGCCAATTGACTTCCACGGCGAGTTCTACGACATGCCACTGAAGTCGGGCACCGGCTTGGGTAAGCCATTGAAGAGCACCATTCACCCGCGACGCAAAGAGATCCCGATCTTCCTCGGCGCCGAGGGACCCAAGAACGTTGCGTTGGCGGCCGAGATCTGCGATGGATGGCTGCCACTCTTCTTCAGTCCGAAGGAAAACGACTTCTACCAAAAGCGCCTCGACGAAGGCTTCGCCGCATCCGGCGACAGCACCAAGAAAGACCGCTTCGAGGTTGCCAGCACCGTGTTCATCATCCCCGGTGACGATGCGGAGAAGTGCGCCGACTTCGTGCGCCCGTTCCTCGCGCTCTACGCCGGCGGCATGGGCGCCCGCGGAGCCAACTTCCATTTCGAGGTCTTCGCTCGCATGGGCTACGAGGACGTCGCGTTGAAGGTACAAGAGCTCTACCTGCAGGGCAAGAAGCAGGAGGCGGCCGCCTCAATTCCGTTGGCGATGGTCGAAGACGTCGCGCTCGTCGGTCCGCCCGACAAGATCCGCGCCGAACTGGTTCATTGGCGCGAAACGTGCATCACCACCTTCCTCGTCGGCGGACCCAAGGAAATGCTGCCGCTCTACGCGGACCTCATTCTCGGGTGAGACAACTCCCCCTATGTGGCGTCGCGATCCTCGTCGTGCTCTCCATCACTGCATGCTCGTCCGACGAATCTACGAGTGCTCCGAGCACCAGTCTGACGACCAGAACGACGTCGACCTCGAGCCCGTCAACCACCACATCAGGCAGCGCCGCTCCATCCACGAGCACGTCGACGAGTACCTCCACAAGCACGACGTCATCGACCACGTCATCGACGCTCGCACCAACGCCAGCGCCGGCGGTCCCGGCAACAATCGCACTACCCCTCGACGCATCCTCCGGCGACATCCCGCCGGGCCTGTGCGCCACCATCACGGCCAATGCAATCGGGTACCGCAACGACACCGGCGCGGTTCCGACGCAGCTGGAGCAGATCGGTACGAGCGCGCAAGGTCGACCGATCTGGGCGGAGCACTGGGGCACTGATGACGGTCCGCAGGTACTCGTGCTCGGCCAAGTGCACGGCGACGAGTGTGCGCCCGCCTGGTTCGTGCAAGCGATCCGAACCCTGCCCCCCACGACCTTCGGCATTTGGTTGGTGCCGACCACCAACCCCGACGGCCTGGCCGCCCACACCCGTCGCACGGCAGCAGGTGTCGATCCAAACCGAGACGGGTTTCGTCTAGAGACTCCTGAGGGGCGGGCCGTGATGGACGCAACTCAGCGGTTCCAACCAGTCTTGACCATTCACGTGCATTCGCCGTACCAGTGGATCGGTGCCCACAACGGTGGCATTGCTACCGAGGTTGCCACGGCCATGTCGAACGCCGTCGGCTGGGGTGGCATCTACAATTCCGGTCGCGTCGAGAACGGTGACCTCGCGTTCCTGTGGGAAGGCCAGGAGCGAGTGATCCAAGCGCACCCGTCGATACTCATCGAGTTCCCGGCCGTCGCCGAAGCAGAGTCGCCCGCGCCACCAGACCCATCGCAGAAGAAGGTCACGACGGTCGAGGACGTCGCCAACCTCGCCCGGTTGATGCGAGACGCGTTCTACGAGGTGATGAGCCGGGCCTAAGAGGTCTGCGGAGCCTGGGTCACTGCTTGCGACGAAGGCGTTCGACGTAGGCCTGAGCGCTGGCGCGACCTTCGCCATCACGTAGTCCGGCGAGTAGGCCGTCGGCGTCTGCCCAGCTGCGGCCGGTGCCCACCATGCTCTCGGTGACTGCGTTGACGTGCGCCTTTGTCTCCAGAAGCGCCAGCTTCGGCTTGGCCATCAGCGAACCCACCAAGGCCTCGACTTCCGCGTCGAGGGCCTCCTCCGGAACGACACGGTTGACGAACCCAGCGGCCCGGGCCTCGTCAGCATCAAATGGCCGACACGTCATGACCAGTTCTTTGGTGAGCGCCGGACCAATCTCGCGCACGAGGCGTGGGATGCCACCCCATGCCAGCGGGATGCCGAGATCGACCTCGGGAATCGAGAACCTGGCGGTGCAGGCGGCGATTCGGAGATCACAGCCGGCCGCGACGATCAGTCCGCCGCCAATGCACCAGCCCTGAAGGCGCGCCACGGTGACGGCGCGCATTTCGTCGAGCGCACGACCCATTCGCCAACCGGCTTGGCGGTCCTCCATAGGTGCCGCCGTGGAGAAAGCCGACAGGTCGGCACCGGCCGAGAACGAGCGGCCAGCACCGCTGACCACCACCACCTTGAGGTCGTGATGCTCGTCGAACCACCTCGCCGCCAACTCGATTTCGTGAAGTGTGTGGCTGCTGAGTGGGTTCAGCTTTTCCGGGCGGTTCAATGTCAACGCGCCGCGGGCGCCCGAGGGCGTTGCGGTGACGGTGGCGATGATTGTCTCGAAGTCAGCAGTGTCCATTGCGTTGTTGTCCATTGCGTTGTTGTCCATTGCGTCGTTGTCCATAAGGGTGTCCGCCGATCAGTCGCAGCAGCTGTCGCGCCAGCCGCATGTGCCGCACTTGAAATGTGCATGCTCGGGGTGCAGCGATCCACAACAGAGCGGACACTCCGGGTAGGTGCCGTATCGCACACATCGATCGGCGCCGACGGGCGCTGCCGTTTCGGGGTAGGTCATACGGCCAGTGTGACACCGGCCACTCACTCTCCGGTGGATCAAGTCCGTCCGCAAGCGGCCTGTCCTTCTAGTCTTGACTCTCCGGTCAAGATGACACGAACAGCCACCGCCCCTCCCTCCCACGGACACCGTCCAGGCAGCGCTCGAGCCGCCCTCGCATACCCCGATTTCCGGCGAATGTGGATGGCGTCCTTCTCCTCCAGCATCGGCACCTGGATGCAAAACGTGGTGCTGCCGCTCTACGTACTCGACCGAACCGACAGCGCCTCGATGGTTGGCCTGATGGTCTTTGCGCAGCTGGGGCCAATGTTGTTTCTCTCGATCCCCGCTGGTGTCATCGCCGACCGGTTCGATCGCCGTAAGTGGCTGATTGCGATGCAGCTGTTGCAACTGCTTTTCTCCGCACTTCTCGCTCCCCTGGCTGCCGCCGACGCTCCGATCTGGTCAATCTTCGTGGTTGCGCTGAGTGTGGGTGTGGGCAACGCGCTCAACGCTCCCGCGTGGTCGGCAATGTTGCCCACACTGGTCAGTCGCGAGGATCTTGCTGGTTCGGTTTCACTGAACTCGGCAATGATCAACGGGTCCCGTGTGGTCGGCCCGATCATCGTCGCAATCTTGCGATCCGCTGGCGTGTCGATCTCGCAAATCTTCCTGATCAACGCCGTGACCTACCTCTTCGTAGTCGGCGCCCTGTTGCGTACGAACGTGCCGGTGCCCGTGAAGGTCGCCCACCCCGCTGGATGGCGACAGCTCACCGCCGGCGTTCAGATCGCGCGCGCCGACAAACCGGTGTGGCGACTGCTGGTCACGCTGTTCTCGTTCTCCCTGCTGTCGCTCCCCTACGTCGGATTGTTCGCCGCGGTCGTGCGTCTCAACTTCGGCGTCGACAAGGGCTCGACCACCTACGAGTGGCTCTACGCAACCTGGGGCTTCGGCGCGTGCTTCGGCGGTCTTGCGATTGGCACGGTGTTCGTCGGCTGGGACAAGCGAGCGCTGATTCGGTACGGCTTCCTTGCCTTTGCAATTGCACTGACTGCGTTCGCTGCGGTGCGTGAACCGATCGGGGCATTCGCGGTCGCACCACTGCTCGGCTTTGCCTACTTCGCCACCACAACCTCGATGAACACAGTCCTGCAAAGCCGGCTAGCCGACCACGAGCGGGGACGC
This sequence comes from Ilumatobacteraceae bacterium, assembly GCA_031428795.1. Lineage (GTDB taxonomy): Bacteria > Actinomycetota > Acidimicrobiia > Acidimicrobiales > Ilumatobacteraceae > UBA668. The sequence continues at coordinate 9,640 of JANOYI010000300.1, forward strand.
GTGATGGCGCTGTGGTTCATGGCGTTCGGTGGCACTGTGCCGCTGGGCAACCTGCTCTTCGCCCCCGTGATCGACGCCGTTGGCGCCCGCTGGGTGCTGTTCGGTGGTGCGCTGTGGGCACTCTTCCTGGCGTGGTGGTGCGACATTGCACGTATCGACAATTCAGCCGAGGAGGGCAGCCGCAATCCGCTCCAGCCCGACCATACGGCTAGCTTTGACGAGCACGGCATCTCCGCTGGCGAGTGACCCCAACACCGCCACCGGGTCGTCAGTCGGCGTGATTCCGTAGAGATCCGTGCCGTACGCCAGCAGCGTGATGTCACGCTCGGCTGCATATGTCGCGATTGCGCGATGCTCGGCTTCGCTGTCGGTGATCTCCGCCATCAGACCGAGGACCGCTACACGCCGATTCGCTGTGAGATCTGCCAGCGCATCGAGGGCGGCGCGCATGCTGGTCGGGTTGGCGTTGTAGCTGTCGTTGAGGATGATGGCCCCGCTATCGGTGCGCTGCACGTCCATCCTCATCGCCGTCAGACCGACGTCGCCGAGTGCCGCGGCACCAGCTGACAGATCGCCCCCGACAGCGCCGACGCACGCAAGTGCAGCCGCTGCGTTGTTGGCCATGTGCCGCCCGCTGATGCCCAGCCGAACGTCGCACGAACCCCACGGCGTGTCGAGGTGGAAGCTGGCGCGGGCCAGTTCGTCGAGGTACAGCTTGGAGACGCGGACGTCAGCATCGGCCGCTTCGCCGAAGAGGTGAACGCTGCCTGCGCACGCTGCACTCATCGCGCGCACCCGGGCGTCGTCGGCATTCAGAATCGCGATCCCGTCGTCGGGTAGCGCTTCAATCAGCTCTACCTTCGCGCGGGCGACACCATCGATGCCACCGACGCGGTCGCTATGCGCCTCCGCAACTCGGGTGACGACGCCGATGGTCGGCCGGGCAACTTCGCACAGCTCGGCGATCTCTCCCAACCCACGCATACCCATTTCCAGCATCAGCACCTCGGTGCCGCCGGGCATGTTCAGCACGGTGGTTGGTAGGCCCTGCTCGTTGTTGAAGCTGCGCTCGTTGGCCCACGTGGATCTGCTGGCAGCCAGCGCCGCCCACGCCAGGTCCTTGGTGGAGGTCTTGCCCACCGAGCCGGTGACCCCGATGACGGGACCGTTGAAGGTGAGCCGTTGCGCTGCAGCCAGGGCCATCAGCGCACGCAGAGTGTCAGCCACCTCGATCGCCGTTCCATCCGTGACGCCCAACGACTCGGCCGGGAGAGACGTGAGATACGCCGCTGCACCGCGGGCGAGGGCGCCAGCGATGAAGTCGTGACCGTCGCGTTCCGCAATCAGTGGCACGAACAGTTGACCGGGTTGCACGCTGCGCGAGTCGAACGACACGCCCTCGATCTCGACATCGGGGCCGACCAACCGACCACCGGTGGCGTCTGCGACGGAATGTGCTCTGAAACGCATCGCTGCACACGTTACCGTCGGACCGCATGGCTGCTGAAGCATCGACCTTTGACGTATTGCCGAACGACGACACGACAGACGACCGCATCAACCTGATCGTCATCTTCGGGGGGCAGTCGGCCGAGCACGATGTCAGCTGCACCACTGCCGCGCACGTCCTCAAGGCTGCCAACCCGGCGAAGTACCGCATCACCCCCGTGGGAATCGGTCGCGACGGCCGTTGGGCCATCGCCACCGAGGCACAGATCGCTCTCGCTGCCGGTGCGGATGCGCTTCCTGGCCGCCTCGTCGCCGCCGGCGAGGTCATCGAGCCGACGCTCGCGGTCACCCCTTCGGGGTTCGGGCGCACTGTCGTCATCCCCCTGCTGCACGGCCCGCTGGGCGAGGACGGCACGGTTCAGGGCATGCTCGAACTCACCGGCCTGCCATACGTCGGCACCGGCGTGTTGGGCTCTGCAATGGCAATGGACAAGGCGATGGCCAAGCAGATCGCCACCGTGCACGGCATTCCCCAGGCCCGCTATCTCGCCTTCCGAGCCGACGAACTCTCGCCCTCGTCGCCCGCACAGATCGCCGCGCAGCTGGGCCTGCCCGTGTTCGTCAAGCCCGCCAACATGGGTTCGTCGGTCGGTGTCACCAAGGCCAAGACGGTCGAAGCACTGCGTGATTCCATCGAGATCGCGCTGTCCTACGACGAGTGGATCGTGATCGAGGAAGCAATCGTTGGTCGCGAGATCGAAGTGGCTGTTCTCGGAAATCTCAACCCGCGGGCCAGCGTTCCTGGCGAGATCGTGCCCGGCGCAGAGTTCTACGACTACGCCGACAAGTATGTGGACGACGGCTCGCGGTCTATCATTCCTGCGCCGCTCACACCCGCGCAGACCGCTGAAGTGCAGGCCTTGGCGCTGAAGTCGTTCGCCGCGCTGCGGTGCGAAGGACTGTCACGCGTTGACTTCTTCTTCGAGGAGAGCGACCGCGGATTCCTGCTCAACGAGATCAACACGATGCCGGGCTTCACACCCATCTCGATGTATCCAAAGCTGTGGATCGCCAGCGGCCTCAGCTACCGCGACCTCATCGACGAGCTCGTGCAGCTCGCACTGGAACGCCACGGTCGGCAACGCCGCAACACGGCTCATTGAGCTTGGCCGAATCTCCTGCGGGGCCGAACTCTGAATTCAATGGTCCGTACGTAGCATTCTGTGAATTCACTGTTCGCAGCCGAACGACCCGGGACCTCCCAGTATTGTTCGAACATGACTGCTGTTGACGCTGCCCCCGTGTCCCCCGGTTTCGATGCCCACCGCGCCATCCGCGACCTACGGGAGCTGGCCAATCGCACCGGGGGACCAGCGGGGGCGCGACGACTGTGTTGGACGCCAGAGTGGGCCGAGGCACGAGCGATGTTTCGCGAGGAACTCTCCACGCTGCCCGTGGAGGTCGAGCAAGACGAGGCAGGCAACCTGTGGGCGTACTACAGGGGCCAGACGGCCGACACGGTCGTGATCGGTTCGCACCTTGATTCAGTTCCCGCGGGCGGATGGCTCGATGGCGCCCTGGGCGTGCTTGGCGGGCTCGAGGTCCTGCGTTCGCTGGTTGCATCTCCCACCCTTCCCCAGCGCTCGTTCGCGCTGGTCGACTGGGCAGATGAGGAGGGCGCGCGCTTCAGCCGCAGTCTGTTCGGATCGGCTGCGGTGGTGGGCACGCTCGACCTCGACATTCTGCGCGAGCTGAAAGACAAGTGGGGCAACTCGTTGCCGGAAGTCGTTGCCGAACACGGCGTCGTGCTCGACGCGATGGAAGGCGCCCAGGAGCGGTTGGAGAACGTGGTTGCCTACCTCGAACTGCACATCGAGCAGGGGCCTGTGCTGGAGCACGAGGGCCTCGGTATCGGCATCGTGACCGGCACGGTCGGCATCGAACGCGAGCGACTGATCTTCAGCGGCCAGGCCGCGCATGCGGGAACGATGCCGATGGGCATGCGTCGCGATTCGCTGCGAGCGATGAGTCGATTTGCGCTTGAACTGGCCGAGATCGGCAAGCGTCACGACGGCGTCACCACCGTCGGCAGTGTGACCGCGTGGCCTGGCGTCGTCACGGCCGTGCCCGGCACCACCACCTGCACGATGGACATGCGCCACATCGACGCCGACTCGCTCGCTGCGATGTTCGGCGAGATGAAAGCTGCAGCCACTGCCGCCGCCGATGCTGAGGGCTGCACGGTCGAGCTGGAGCACATCTTCCGCATTCCGCCAATGATCTTCGACGCAACGCTGGTCGACAGCGTTCGACGCGCAGTGAAGGCCGTCGAGGGCCACGAGTTCGAGCTGCCCAGCGGCGCGCTGCACGACGCATCTGAGATGGCTCGGGTCGTTCCCACCGCGATGGTGTTCACGTCGTCAATCGCAGGGCTCTCGCACACGAAGGAAGAGGACACGCCCGACGAACATCTGGCAATGGGTATCACTGCCTTCCACATGGCTGTGATGGAAGCCCTGAACCCCTCCAGCTCAACGACATCGTGAGCACGTTCGACTTCATTGCGCCGCTGTGGGTGTGGAGCGGGGGAGGCGGCACGTCGTGGCATTTCCTCACGCTGCCGTTCGACGTCACCGACGACATCGACGAGATCTGCTCCGAAACGAAGAAGGGTTTCGGCTCGGTGAGAGTGAATGCGACGATCGGCCGCACGTCGTTCACCACGTCGGTCTTCCCGTCCAAGGAGCAAAAGTCGTTCATCCTCCCCGTGAAGGCCCAAGTGCGCAAAGCCGAAAACCTCGCCGTCGGCACAGCGTGCGCCATCACGTTGACACTGCTCGATCACCCCGGACCGATCTCGCCCGGTGTCGTTGCGGGCGCAACTGGGTCTTCCCAGAACCGTACGTACGAAAATGGGAAGCCCCGATTGTGACCGCAACGGTGCGCCAGTCGCTACGGAGCGAGGGCGGCGCGGAGGAAGGCGAGCAGCTCGGTGCGAAGGCGGCGCAGGTCGGCCGTAGTCGGCGACCAGCCAACGCTGCGCAACACTTCCGGCTCGGTGGCGATGCCAGTGACGGAGGCGTAACAGAGTGCGGCAACCAGGCGAGGGTCGCCCTGCCGCAAGCGGCCTCGGTCCATCTCCTTTTGCAGGTACACGACTGCTCGGGCAACCAGCGGGGCGAGCTCTGCGTGAAATCGCTCACCGACGGCAGGTGACAGCCGGCTGACCTCGCGGATCAGACCAAGCAGCGACGGGCGTCGCACTGCTGGTCGGAAAACGGCACGGACGACTGCCTCGATGCGATCGAGCGGGTCGTCGGTAGTCGCCCGGATCGCGGCTTCGATTGCGACCGTCAGTTGCAACGCCGCCTGAACCAGCACGGCCTGCACCAAGTCATCCTTCGACGGGAACCAGTAGAGCAGCGTCTGCTTGGCGACACCCACCTCAGCGGCAATGACATCCAGCGACACCGAGTCGACACCGCGCAGACCGAACAGATCGGTTGCCGCATCCAGAATTCGTTCGCGTGTCGGTGTCTTGGCAGTCATCCGAACCTCTTCGAACCGCTCGTGTCGTTGGTGACGGGTGTTTACGTGCTCTCTACCATATGGTAGACAAGTACTTGCATGATTGCTGAACAACTCGACAACAAGCGAATCGCTATCACCGGCAGCACCGGGTTCGTGGGCACCGCGTTGGTCGAGCGGCTGCTGCGCAGCGCGCCGGGCTGCACGTTGATTCTGCTCATTCGCCCCAGCAAGCGCCATGACCCCACAGAGCGCGCCCGTCGGGAGATCTTCAAGAACAACGCCTTCGACCGACTGAAGGCCGAGCTGAATGACCCCGCGCTGCACCCACCCACGCTCAACGGCACGGCTGAAACATTCGAAGAGATGGTCGCCCGCCGCGTCGTCGCAATCGGCGGCGATGTGAGCACCGACGGACTCGGCCTCAACGACGTCGATCGGGCAATCTTCGCCAGCTGCGACACCATCATTCACTCGGCAGCAGCGGTGTCATTCGACAGTCCTCTGGACAGCGCGGTCGAGATCAACCTGATGGGCCCCGTGCGGATCGCTGCCACCTGCCAGGCGCTCAACATCACCCCGCACATGGTTGGCGTCAGCACCTGTTACGTCGCTGGAAACCGGCGCGGCAATGCCCCCGAGGCACTGGTGAGCGAAGGCCACTGGGACATCGGCCTCAGCTGGAAGAAGGAAGTGGTCGCCAGCCGCCGACTGCGCGGCGACATCGAAGCGCAGAGCCGCGCCAGCGAGAAGCTGACCCATTTCCGCTCCGAGGCTCGCAAGGAACTCGGCGCCGCCGGCGGTCCGGCGTTGGCCTCGAAGACCGAAAACCTGCGCGAGGCGTGGGTGAAGGCTCAGCTGGTTGAAGCCGGCCGCTCGCGTGCGGCCAGCGTCGGCTGGCCGGACGCCTATGCGTACACGAAGGCCCTCGGCGAGCAGGCGCTCACCGAGACCAAGGGCAATGTGCCAGTGAGCATCGTGCGTCCCAGCATCATCGAGTCTGCGTTGGCCGAGCCGTTTCCCGGTTGGATCCGTGGCTTCCGTATGGCCGAGCCGGTCATCCTCAGCTATGCCCGCGGCTTGCTGAAAGAGTTCCCCGGCGTCCCCGAGGGCACCGTCGACGTGATTCCCGTCGACATCGTCGTCGCGGCCATCATCACGGTCGCCGCTGCCGGTCCGGAGCGGGCTGCGCCCATCACGCAGGTCGCCAGCGGTGGCGTGAACCCGCTGAAGTACAAACTTTTGGTCGACAACGTGCGCGCCTGGTTCACCGCGCACCCGCTGTACGACGCCGAGGGCCAGCCGATCCTGGTGCCCGAGTGGCAGTTCCCAGCACGCGGTCGCGTCAAGGAGCAGCTGGAGCGTGCGCGCAGCGTGATCGGCAAGACCGAGCGAGTACTGCAGGCGTTGCCGTTGCGCGGCAAGCAGGCTGCGTGGGCAGCGAACCTGGAAGAAAAGAAGATCGAGATCGACCGGGCGTACGAATACGTGCAGCTCTACGGCTTGTACACCGAGTGCGAAGCGATCTATCAGGTCGACAAGCTGATCGCGATGTGGGACACGTTGGATGCGGCCGATCAGGCTGCGTTCAACTTCGATCCGCGCAGCGTTGATTGGCCGACGTACATCAGCACCATTCACCTGCCGTCGATCGTGCACCACTCACGTGCGAAGGTCACCCCCGGCAAGAACCGCAACGACCGAGCCACCCGGCTGCGCAACTCGGTGCTGTCCGCCGAGCGTCATGTCGCGGCGTTCGATCTCGAGAACACACTCATCGCCAGCAATGTGGTCGAGAGCTATTCGTGGCTTGCCACTCGCCGACTGAACACGCCCGAGCGGATTCGCTACGTGTTGCGCACGCTGGCCGAGGCACCCACGCTCAGCAGCATCGACCGCAAGGACCGCAGCGACTTCCTGCGCTTCTTCTACCGTCGTTACGAGGACGCTCCGGTGTCGCAGATCGAGGAAGATTCGAAGGACATCCTCAGTCAGCTGATTCTGGCAAAGTCGTTCCCCGCCGGTCTGCGTCGAGTTCGCGAGCATCGCGCTCTCGGCCACAAGACCATCCTCATCACCGGCGCTCTCGACTTCGCCGTCGAAGGACTACGCCCGCTGTTCGACGAGATCGTTTCGGCCAAGCTGACCGTTCGTCCCGACGGCACCTACAGCGGCAACATGGCCGTCGTCCCGCCGACTGGCGAGACTCGCGCCGAAATCCTTGCCGACTACTGCGCCAGCGAAGGGCTCAAGCTGGAGCAGAGCATTGCGTACGCGGACAGCACTAGCGACCTGCCGATGCTGGAGGCCGTCGGCTTCCCCGTGGCGGTCAATCCCGAGACACGTCTGGCCGCAATTGCCCGCAAGCGGGGCTGGCTGGTGGAGGACTGGGCGAAGGCCAGCGGCGCCCCCAAGATGCTGTTGCCGCTGAGCTCAATGATGGCCGAGAGCGAGCGAAGGAAGGTCTTCCTGTGACTCAGCATCGGCGTTCACATGCGGTAGTACCGCACCTCAGCGCCAAAGTTCCAAGTGGCGATGAGCATCGGCGTTCATCTGCGGTACTACCGCATCTCAACGCCGATGTTGAAGTGGGGGGCTCGCTGTGAGTCGGCTCGTGTTTTCTCGGAAGCCGGCTCGGTTTGCGATGGCGCGGCTGGCTGGGGCGATCATGCCCGGCGCTGGCGCGTCGGTGGGGCCGCTGAAACTGGAGTCCGATGAGCTCTTGCCGCTGCCGACACCGGAGTGGGTGCGT
>JANOYI010000301.1:0-3605 GCA_031428795.1 Ilumatobacteraceae bacterium
TGCACACGACTTCCGCGCAGGTGGGTGAGCCATTCCTCGTAGGTCGCGCTGTCGTCGGGCTCCACCGGGACGAGCACTTGTTTGGGCACCCCTGCTGGCGGGTCGTCGCCGTAGAGCGCTTCCAGAATGCGGTCGACGAGGCCGCCCGGCGTCAGCTCTTCCACCTTGTCGAGCACGAAACCCTTGCGTCCGACTACTCGACCCTTTCGAACAAAGAAGACCTGCACAGCGGCTTCCAACTCGTCGTCGGCGATGCCGATGACGTCGATGTCCTCACTGCGCTCGCCGACCATTTGCTGCTTCTCGATAGCTCGGCGCACTGCCAGGAGTCGGTCTCGCAGGCGGGCTGCTCGCTCGTACTCAAGCTCTTGCGCAGCGCCGGCCATTTCGCGCTCGAGGCGCTTGACGATGTCATCGGTGTCGCCATCCAGGAAGTCGCACAGCTCCTGCACCAGTTGGCGGTAGGGCATCTCCTCGATCTCGCCGACGCACGGGCCGCTGCACTTCTCGATGTGGAACAACAGGCACGGCCGACCCAGCCGCTGATGCTCGTTGAACTTGCCTGGACTACAGGTGCGGATGGGGAAACTACGCAGCAGCAGATCGAGAGTGTCGCGGATGGCGTAGGCGTGCGCATATGGCCCGAAGTAGCGGGTGCCCTTGCGCTTGCGACCACGCATCACCAGCGCGCGCGGGAATTGCTCATCCAGCGTGACTGCGAGGAACGGATAGCTCTTGTCGTCGCGTAGACGAACGTTGAAACGAGGGTGGTGCTGCTTGATGAGGCTGTGTTCCAACATCAAGGCTTCGACTTCGTTGCGCACCTCGATCCACTCAACGGAGACGGCCGTCGCCACCATTTGCGCCGTGCGGGGGTGCATGTTGCGCGGGTCTTGGAAGTAGTTCGAGAGCCGCTGGCGCAGGCTGGAGGCCTTGCCCACATAGATGACGCGCCCGTCCTTGTCCTTGAACTGATACGACCCTGGAGTCTCGGGAATCGTGCCGGTGGGCGGGCGCGTGACCATCGCCTCGACTCTACGGGGAGCACGGGGGTGTCGCGGATAGGGTTGGCTCGTGCCCGGCCGTTACCAATTCTCCATGCCCGAACGCCCCGCTCGCGACGGCTGGTTCAAGGTTGGCCAGGTCGATGTCACCACGACAGCGTTGCTGGTGGGCCTTGGCATCATCTCGATGTTCGTGTACGCGATCAGAAGTTCAGCGCTGTTGACGCTGGCCTTTGCGGGTCCGCTCATACGCGACGGCGAAGTCTGGCGCCTCATCACCTGGCCGACGGTCAATCCGCCCACGGAGATCTGGGTGGTGCTGACGCTCGCGTTCTTCTGGTTCGTCGGGCATCGCATTGAAGACTCCATCGGTCGTCGCCGGTTCACCTTCATGATCGCCCTGATGACAGTCGTGCCTGCTGCGCTGCTGTCATTGGTGCAGTTCAATATCTCGACGTACGCCTTCGGTCTCGGCATTCTCGGCATCGGCCTGCTGGTCGTGTTCGCGCTCGACAATCCGGGTGCCATGTTCTTCTTTGGCATCCCCGCGTGGGCCATTGCTGGCGTCTATGTCGGCATCGACGTTCTGCGCTACCTGGGTGACCGTCGCTTCGAGACGCTCTTCCTCGAGCTGGGCGTCATCGTGGTCGGCCTGGTCGCCGCTCGCCAGTATGGGCTGGTGAGCAACCTTCAATTCATTCCACAGTTCGGCGGCGGCTAGTCGAAGAAGAAGACGGCCCGAGCAACGAAGCGTCAGGGCGGTTCGACGGTTGTCGCAGGGCCTTGGCCTGTCGCCGACACGGGGCACTCGACCATCGACCAGCTCGAGCTGGACGGTCTGCTCGACAAGATCAGTGCGCAGGGAATCGACTCGCTGTCTCGCACTGAGAAGAATCGGCTGAACGAACTCAGCAAGAAGCTGCGAGGGCGTTAGTCAGCTCACAGCCCCGGTTCTGGCTCTCATGCCACCGACGCTTTGAAACCATGCTCCTGAAGTGGGTGTAGGTCGGGTCGGGCGCCCGGGTTCAGCTCCGACGCGCCGAACCAGGTGCACTTGTTTTCACCCAGCGACAACTTGTGTTGCGGTTGGCGCCCGTAGGTGCAAGGAAAGTTGTCGCTGACCAAAAATAAGTACCCCACGCTCCGGTCGGCAGCAGGCCAGACCCGGCCGGATGCCCGCCCCACACCCCCTCAAGAGCATGGGTTGAAAAACTTGCGGCAGCCCTACCCGAGACCCAGAGGCTGCGGCCGCGGGCGCGCCCGCAGCGAGTGCGCGTACGCAACCACGAGCAGGAGTCCAGCCAGGAGCGTCGCCGCGTTGGCGAGCATGTGGTATCCCCATGCTTGCTTGATGAAGCCGGAGGCGAACGCAGCCATGCCGCCACAGAAACTCATCGCCAGGTCGGCGGTGCCCTGTACTTCGACCCGGGAGTCAGGCGGCACGGCACCAGTGAGGATGCTGGTTCCAGCAATCAGTCCGATGTTCCAACCAACGCCCAACAGGAACAGCCCCACAAAGATCAACGACGGCACGTAACCAGCGACAACTGAGACGATGGTGCCTGCTGCGAGCACCACGGACCCAACCATCACTGCTCTGACCTGGCCGACGAAGCCGACGAAGCGCCCTACGAACGGCGCAAACGCATACATGCCGGCGATGTGCAGGGCAATCACATATGCAGACAGGTCAGCGTGGTTGTGATCTTTCATGTGCGAGGGCGTCATGGTCATCACGGCCACCATCGCCGTCTGCGAGACAACCATCGCCGCCAACCCCAGCGTGGCCAACTTGCTGCTGCGGATAACAGCGGACGACAGGCGCACTTGCTTCAGCGGTCGGATGCGCTCGGCGTGGGGGTCGAGTTGCCCGTTGACGGCTAACGGGTCCGGCCGTAACCGGCGCGCAACGATGGCGAGCGCCACCAGCAGAAAGAATGCAGCAAAGAAGAAGGGGCCGATGAACTGATCCAGCCCGACGGCCTCACCTATGCGTTTCTCCCAGGGAGTGAGGATGGGACCGAAGATGGCCCCCAACGTGCCCACCACCACAACGCTGGCAATTGCCTTGGCTCGATCGTTCTCGTGCGCCAGGTCGGCCGCCACATATCGACCTTGCAACGTGGCCGCCTGGGCGCCGCCGAAGCACACCATGCCGACAAGGAACAGCGGGAACGAGCGCAGCTGACCACCGATGCCGGCAATCACAGCGCCGACCGAACCGAGGCCAAAGGCGAACATCAGCCCAGGACGGCGACCGCTCCGACGCATGAATGCCGACAATGGAACGGCCAGAAACGCAGAGCCCAATGTGAAAGCAGCGGCACCTGACCCAGCGAAACGATCCTTGCCGTTCAGCAGATCCTTGGCCAGCAGCGCGCCAACGGCGACCACGCCCGCAACCGCTGCTTGGCCGGGAACCTGCGCCAGACGAAGCGTGACGAGGGTGCGTTTCTGCAGCACCGAGTGATTCGAAACGGTGTCGACCACCAGCGGCGTTTCAGTCACGACGCGACCGTAGCAACCGAGCTCATCCGTCGAGGAGGGGTTTCAGGAAACGCCCGGTGTGGCTGTCGTCAACCTTGGCGACGGTCTCGGGGC
>JANOYI010000302.1:0-2139 GCA_031428795.1 Ilumatobacteraceae bacterium
CCTTGCGGCCGGAGTCGCAGAACCAGCACGGCGAGAACCTACGCGTGCATCGGCTGCTCACCGAAGGCGTGGAGGTGGAGTACCGCGCGTCCGCGGGCGAGTTGCAGCATGCGCTGGCGTGGCTGGTCGACTTCGACAATCCGGGCAACAACGACTGGCTGGCGGTCAACCAACTCACCGTGGTCGAGGCGGGCAAGACCCGTCGGCCCGATGTGGTGGTGTTCGTCAACGGGCTGCCGCTGGGGCTGATCGAGCTGAAGAACCCGGGTGATGAGAACGCCACCTTGAAGGGCGCGTGGAACCAGCTGCAGACATATCGCAACGACATCCCGTCGTTGTTCACCGCCAACGCCGTGTGTATCGCGGCCGACGGGTTGCAGGCCGTGATGGGCTCGTTCTCCGGTGGCTTCGAGCACTACGCGCCGTGGAAGACCATCGATGGTCGCGAGGTAATCGTCAATCGTCCGCAGTTGGAAGTGCTCATTCGCGGTGTGTTCGAATCGGTGCGCTTCCTCGATCTGCTGCGCTCGTTCATCATCCACTCGGACGAGGAGAGCGGGCTGGTCAAGCGGGTCGCCAAGTACCACCAGTTCTGGGCCGTCAACGCCGCCATCGAATCGACCATCGAAGCCTCCGGCGAGCACGGCAGCCGGCGCGGTGGCGTGGTGTGGCACACGCAGGGGTCGGGCAAGAGCTACGAGATGCTCTGCTACGCGGGCAAGATCATGCGCTCGCCCGCCATGCACAACCCGACACTGGTACTGCTGACCGACCGCAACGACCTCGACGACCAGCTGTTCGGCGAGGTGTTCTCGCCCGCCCGCAGCCTGCCCGAGACACCGGTGCAAGCGACATCGCGCGCCGACATTCGCCAGCTGTTGGAGCGGGCGTCGGGCGGCATCATCTTCACCACCATCCAGAAGTTCGCCCCCGACGAGCGCGGCGACCAACACCCGCAGCTGACCGACCGACGCAACGTGGTGGTCATCGCCGACGAAGCGCATCGCAGCCAGTACGACTTCCTCGACGGGTTCGCCCGCCACCTGCGCGACGCACTGCCCAACGCCACCTACATCGGGTTCACCGGCACGCCCATCGAATCCACCGACAAGTCCACTCGCCAGGTGTTCGGCGACTACATCGACGTGTACGACCTCACCGACGCAGTCAACGACGGCGCCACCGTGCGCATCTACTACGAGTCGCGCTTGGCCAGGGTGAGCCTGCCCGACGACGCCCGGGAGGCAATCGACGCGCAGGTCGCGGAAGTCACCGAAGGTCATGAGCTGACCGAGGCCGAGCGGGCGAAGAGCCGCTGGGCGCGGCTGGAGGCGATCGTCGGCTCCGAGGAGCGGCTGGACCTGATCGCGCGCGACATCGTCGACCATTGGGAAGCCCGGCGGGCCAACCTGCTGGGCAAGGGGATGATCGTCGGCATGAGCCGCGCAATCTGCGTGCGGCTGTACGACAAGATCGTCGCCCTGCGGCCTTCGTGGCACTCCGACGACCCCGCTGCGGGCGTGATCAAGGTGGTCATGACCGGCAGCGCGGCCGACCCGCCCGAGTACCAGCGGCACCTGCACAGCAAGGACACGCTGCGCGCGTTGAAGCTGCGCGCGAAGCGGGCAGACGACCCGCTGGAGCTGGTGATCGTGCGCGACATGTGGCTGACCGGGTTTGATGCGCCGGCGCTGCACACCATGTACGTCGACAAGCCGATGCAGGGCCACGGGCTGATGCAGGCCATCGCCCGCGTCAACCGCACCTTCCGCGACAAGCCGGGCGGGCTGATCGTCGACTACCTCGGCATCGCCCAAAACCTGCGCGACGCGCTGGCCGACTACTCGTCGTCGGACCGCGACCAAGCCGGTGTGCCCATCGAGCACGTGGTCGAGCTGCTGCTGGAGAAGCACGACATCGTGTGTGGCATGTTGCACGGGCACACGTGGTCGTCGGACCCGTTGCTGCCCGCCGCCGAGCGCCTCGCACAACTGTCCTCGTTGGTCGAGTACGTGCTGGGTGACCTCGACCGCCGGGCACGTTTCATGGCCCAGGTACTGGCGCTGCTGAAGCTGTTCGCACTGGCCGGGGCGACCGACGAAGCAATGGCCGTGCGCGACGACGTTCGACTGTTCGCCG
>JANOYI010000303.1:0-4282 GCA_031428795.1 Ilumatobacteraceae bacterium
GAAGGCTGTGCATCGCCATGTCGACGCGGCGAAGTCGAGCACGTCACGCAGCGAGGTTACCGACGTGCGCGACAGGTCAGGCGAGCCCCATCTTGCCCTTCATGTGGTCCATCACGACCGTGTGCTCGTGGGCGGGGCTGAACAGAATCAACTCGGCGTCCTCCTCGACACGGACGCTGTGGCCGGGCGGCCAGTAGAACAGATCGCCGCTCGACACGGTCTCGGCGGGGCGATCGTCGAATGTGACGACGACGCGGCCCTGCAGAACGTACCCCCAGTGCGGAGCGTCACAGCTGTTGCCGGGCAGGCCTTCGAGCAGTGGGCTGATGTCGACCCCCGCGCCCATCGAGAAGTACTCGCCGGCCATCTCGCCGTAGCCGTCGGCCGTGCCGAAATCACTGACCTGGCGAGCGACGGCGCCGGGTGCGTCGATGCGAGCGGGGATGTCGTTCTTGTTGATCTTCATGTTCGTCTCCTGGTGAAGGGCCGGTGTGATCCAGCCGGTGGGACGACGGTATGACGAGACCGGAACGGCCCGCATCCATGAAAACCTGTAGTACCGCAGATATGCGTGCGTGCGTGCGTCAGATCTGTACGTCGACCAGACCGAGCCGGGCGGCCGCGAGTGCCGCGTCGGCGCGGCCGCGTGCACCGACTTTGCGATAGGTGTTTGCGATGTGGCGCTCCACGGTCTGGATCTTGATGCCGAGGGTCCTCGCGATGGCCTTGTTGGCCGAACCCGAGGCGAGCAGGCGGAGCACCTCGATCTCTCGTGGACTCAGCGCAGCAGCTCCGGCCTTGGGCCGCGCGACCGGCGCCGAGTGCAACGGTCGACCGTCGAGGAAGGCGATGACGGTCTCGACGACGCTGCCGGAATCACGGATGAATGGTTCGTGCTCGTTCCCATCGAGCACGTGCAGCGTCGACCCAGGCACGAGCGATGCGATCTCGCGAGCGTTGTCGGGATGCACCACGGGATCGTGGCGGTTCGTGAGCACGAGTGTCGGCGCGCGCACCTGGGTGAGCGCCTCGCGCACGTCGTGACGGCGCATCTCGTCGAGCAGCGCGATGGCCATCTCCGGCGAGGTGGTGTGGCGTTGGAAGCGGCTGAACCAGCGGAGGTCGCGTCCGCTCGCGTTCGGGATGAACACTGTGCCGAGGGTGAGTGTGCCGAGGTTCCAGTTCGCTCTGAGCAGGCCGGTGAAGGATTCGTGCGCCTCCTGCGAACTGAGCGCCGCACCTCTTGCATACGTCGCGTACAGCACGAGCCGATCGACCCGCTCTGGGTAGCGGGCGGCGAAGACCGTCGCGGCCGGTCCACCCCACGAGTACCCGATCAGGTTGCACCGTTGCACCCCAGCGGCGTCGAGCACGGCGAGCAGCTGCTCGATGTCGTTCTCGATCGACGGCGTGAAACCGGTGCGATCCGACATGCCGCAGCCAAGTCGGTCGTACCAGATGAACCGGCGCGACGCAGCGAACTTGTCGCGCGCGCTCGCGGCTGATGGATGTGACCAGAGCTGCTCGACGTGCGATAGCCACCCAGGCAGCATCACCAGTGGAGGACCGTGACCCATCTCCGCGTACGCAACGCGTTGGCCCGCGGGCAACTCGCAGAACCCGAAGCTCGTGGCTGCCATAGGAACAGTTCAGCCGATGCTACGACTGAACTCGGGGATGACTCGATCGATATCCAAATCTGTCAGCTTCGCCCCTGTCCCAGTAGATCGAATCCTAGACCCAGTCAGATCCAATCTCGATAGAGGAGTGCCAGGGCCGGAACGCCGCAAGCTGCCGTGTCCCAATTTTTGCACAGCCCGCCTGGGCGACAGGCGTGGCACGACGCTCAGGGTCACCTCTACTCAATCGGAAGCATCGTCAGCTCTGGGACTGTTGTCTCGACGGGCTCCGCGCCAGTTCGAGGCCATAGCTGAACTGCTTCCGAATTGGATTCCTTTCGACGGTCAGATTGTCTCGGCTGCGAGCTCGGCGATGACATCGGCGACGTGCGCTGATGTGGGCATCGATCGGATCTCTTCGGCGAGGGCGCTCGCACACATCCTCGTCGTTGGGTCGGTCATCAGGAAACGAAGCTCCTGTTCCACCGTGTCAGCATCGACGCAGTCGATGAGCTGGCGACCGGCCCCGGCAGATGAGACGGCCGAGGCGTTGCGAAATTGATCAGCCGCCTGTGGGACACAGAGCTGCGGGACGCCGTGGGCGAGTGCGCCGAGCAACGTGCCTGAGCCGGCGTGCGAGGCAACGACCGTCGCACGCGGAAGCACGAGAGCCTGCGAAACGTAGGTGTGCACGTGGGCACGTGGACCCAGATCACCGAACGTCGTGACGTCACCACCTGGCCCCGTCGTGACGAGTAACACTGCGTCGAGTCGAGCTGCGCCGCGCACGGTCTCGGCGACATCAGGGCTCCGGTTGTAGACGGTCCCGAACGTGACGTGCACGAACGTGACATCGGGATCGGCTAGATCCGCAGCAAGCGCTTCGGGCAGCGTCTCGTCCGGGTGCGCAGTCGCCGCTTCGGGTGCTCGTCGAACAATGCGACCGATGTGGTCCAGTCCACCGGGCTGCAAGCTCGGTGGGTACGGGTCGATGTAGAGATGATCAAAGCACCCGCCGAACGGGGGTGCTTCGAGCCCGAGGCCCACCCACAGGTGAGCGGCGCGGTCAGCGGCGTGCTGCACCCGCTCTGGCGGGACCGCGAAACCGAAGCCCTGGCAGACGTTGGGTACCCCGATCGCCGCTGCGACGATCGGCGCAGCGAAATCTGCTGCATCGTGCACCATTACGTGCGGGCGGAACTCGCGGGCCACCTCAAGCAGACCAGCCAAGCTCGATTCGGCACACACGGCACCGAACAACCGCGGAAACATCTGGGTCGCCAACTGCGAACCGGGCAAATCGCGCAGCTCCGGAAACCGCTCGAGAGCGAGCGCATGCGCGTCGGGCGCAGCGAGCCCGATCTCGGTTGCTTGTATGCCGAGTGCGCGGACCCGTCCGTACGAGGGCTCTGCGGTTGCGAGGACTACGTCATCGCCCCGATCAAGGAACGCGATGACGAGCGGGACGAGCGGGTTGACATGTCCCAAACCGCTCGGCGCTGACATGAGAACCCGCATGACAAACACCCCCGACGATCGATCCAGACCCTGACCCTGCCACACCGGACGGAACCAGTCCATCACCGCCTCTCAAACTCCGCCGGACCACCGAACAATGTGCCGACTGCAGCAGCTCCCCAATGAGCTGGCCGTTGACGCTGACGACGTGATCACCGTCAAGGATGCCACTGGCCGGATGCGGAGGCGACACCCTCAACGCGTCATCCACGAAGGCCGAACTCGCCTCCACCACCGGCAATCCATCGCTGGACACCCACACCCGCACCACCACCAAAGCAAGCGGCACCAGCACCAGCCACAAAGCCACACGACGAACCACCGACACTGAAACGATGCACTCGCCGACCGCATCATGAAAGTCTGCTCAGTCCAGCGCCCCTCCCGCAGGGACACCTGTCCCGACCGAGCTAGCCGTGACGCCCCCGAGCCCGCCCACCGCGGCCAATCATCCCGCTCGTAACAGTCTGCTGAGCGTACCTGCGGCAGCCCGGTCGCACGAACATTTCAACACCTTGAACACGACGCTCGCCACCGACGGCCATGGGCACGCAATGGGCATCTCATGGGCACACACCAACGAAAATGCAAGCCAGCGGCCCTAAAAAGGCCGCTGACCTGGTGATTTGTTGGAGCGGATGACGAGATTCGAACTCGCGACCCTCACCTTGGCAAAACAAAAGTTGTGGTCACCGTCCGTACAGTCCGTCTAGTGCGCTGCAGTACTCCACAGTCCGCAAAACCGTCCGGGAAATCCGTCTGTCCCGTCTAGTTCGTATACCGGTCTACCATCGCCCGTTCCGAGTCGCCCGATGAGACCCGACACGACACCCCACCAAGGGTGATAGCATCGCTGCTATGCCTTGGGGAACCGTAGACCTGGAACCCGAGGTCGTCAGCTGGCTCGACTCCCTCACCGACAACCAGTTCGGTCAAGCCGAACGCTACATCGACTTACTCGGCGACCAAGGCGTACTCCTGAGCGAACCATTCACCCGCCAACTCGACGGCAAACTCCGCGAACTGCGGTTCTACCTCGATCGCCAACCAACCCGAATCAGCTACTACATCGCCACCGGACGAATCATCGTCCTGTTGACCGTGTTCACCAAACCCCGACCCCGAGAACGAGCAGAAATCGACCG
>JANOYI010000304.1:0-15520 GCA_031428795.1 Ilumatobacteraceae bacterium
ACCACCAGGTGGCCGTCGATTCGGAACCGAACTCGGACGCTTTCGTCCTGCGGTTCGATGTGAATGTCGCTGGCACGGTCGCGCATGGCCTGGCTGACGATGCGGTTGACGAGCTGGATGACCGGGGCCTGGTCGTCGAGGCTGACCTCGGCTGCGAGAGCGGCCATCCTCGCCTGGTCGTCGACAACCTCGAGGCTGGCAACCAATCGACTGACGTCGGCGTCGGCACGGTAGACGAGGTCGATGAACGTGCGGACAGTTGACGGGTCGGAGATGAAGTATTTGACCGGCCGATTGGCGGCACCTTCGATGATGGCCTTACGCCCAGGTGAGGGGTCGCTGCACAGCACGACGAGGGTGTTGCCCTCCTCGCCCACGGCAACTGCACAGTGCGTCCGGACGATTGCCTCGTCGAGCACACCCCGGATCTCGTCAGTGATATTGATGCCCTTGGTGTCGGCAGTCGGCACGCCGGTGGCAGCGGAGACAGCCGTCGCCAATTCGCTGCGCCCGGTGCCATAGCGGCCCAGCACGATGTCGCCGAACTGCAGCAGGTCGCCGTTTGCCTGCGCAAGTGATGCAGCTAGGTTTTCTGGAGTGAGGTGGCCACCCTCGACGAGGGCCTGGCCGACCTTCATGCATTCAGTTGCCGACTCGCCCTCCGCCTCCGGCGGTGCTTCCTTCGAACCTTTGAAGAGTGCCATTGTTCCGTCTCTCGCCTCTGAGCGTCACTGATCTGCCGTCAGAATGACGACAGGCTCGGTTCTGTGGAATTCGTCGGGCTGCTGTCTGGCAGCGTCGGTGTCAGCGATGTACTCGGCAGCGCGGCCACAGGCTCGAGCGCCGGGGTTGATGCTGCGGCGGGGCGCGCTGGCTGTGAGCCAGCGTTGGGGTCGGTCTTCCGCACGAACTGGTCTGGGTCGAGCGCGATGAGGGCTCGCTCGAGTTCCTCCAGCCGTTCCAACTGCACCGACGCGCTGACGTCCATCTCGTCGGTGAGAAGTGCCTCAATCTCGGCCATACGCAGGGAGTTCTTGCCGATCTTGTCCTCAGTGCTGGCCACCACGCGATCGACCTCGATGCGAACCAACATGGCTTCACCGACAGCAGCAGACAGCTGTTCCCGCATCTCGGTCATTGCCTTACCGTCAACAGAGCTGACCTGCTCGATCAGAGCGTCGAGCTGATCGTTGGTGGTGAACAGCTTGTTCTCCAGGTCCAGCATGCGCTGCGAGAGGGCGGCCATCGCGTCGTCGAAACCGGCACCGACACGCCCGATCGTCGCGTCGAGCTGAGCGATCTTGGTGCCGTTCTGCTCGTTGACGCGTTCTTCCATCGCAAGCATTCGGTCGGTCACCTTGTGTTCGGTGAAGTCGACGCGCTGCAGCATCGTTGCGGTCTGTTCCGCCAACTGCCGCTGCACTTCCGGACCAACCGATTCCAGCGTGGTACGAACGAATCCGAGGCGCTCTTCGACGGCAGTGGCGAGGGCTTGGTTGCCCTGGTCCATGCGCTGCGTGAGGGCAACGGTGGTGTCATTGACGTGCTGCACCATCGCGGAGGCCTGCTCGTCGAAGCGACGAGTGGCCTTGTGGAGGTCGTCGATGCGAGCGTGTGCGCCGGCGCTTTGGCCATCGATGTGCTCGCGCAGCGTTGCCAACTCTGAGGTGTCAACCCCGCCGGAGGTCTCCAGAATCCGATTCTCGACCTCGTTGAGGCGAGTCTGCTGGTGCTGCGAGAACTCGGCGAGCCGCTGTTCCAGCGTCGACGTCAGCTCCTGCTGCTGTGCGCCGCTGGTGGCCTGACTGGCCGCAAATTGGGCCACCACCGCTTCGATCTGTTGTTGGAACTCGGCGCGCAGTTCGGTGCGATGCGTTTCAACCGCTTGGCGGGTGGCGTCGACCTGCTGTGCCATCGCTGACACGTACTGCGTGAGCTGCCGCTCAACCGCTCCAGCGATTGTCGCGGCCAGAATCTCTGTGCTGCTTGGCGACATCACCGGCGGTGAGGTGCTCTGAGCTGGCGTTTGGGTCGGTGCAGGCGTGTCCGTGGTCATGCTCTGCCCTCGCCATCGATTCGAGTCCCCGCACAGGGGAAGTAGTCCGTCGCCACGGAGTAGGTATCGGATCGTCTTGCCCAACTCTTGAGAGATTGCTGCTGCGGTACGGTGATTCGATGCGGGTTCATCTCATCGACGGCACCTACGAATTGTTCCGTCAACACTTTGGCCAGGTGTCGCGACACGGCGACGCTGGCCCGTACGACGCCACGATCGGCGTTGTGGCCAGCACGCTGCAGCTGGTCTCGTCTGGCGCTACCCATGTAGCGGTTGCCAGCGATCACGTGATCGAGAGTTTTCGCAACGACCTCTATGCCGGTTACAAGAGCAGCGAGGGCATGGACCCCGTGTTGCTGCATCAGATCCCCGTCATGGAGGAAGCGCTGGTCGCGTGCGGTTTCACCACCTGGGCGATGGTGGAGTGGGAGGCGGACGACGCGCTGGCCGCGGCTGCCGCGGTCGCGGACGCCGACCCACGAGTGGAGCAGGTACTGATCGTCACGCCGGACAAGGACCTCTGCCAGTGTGTCCGGGGAACCCGGGTGGTGCAGTACGACCGTCGCAAGGACGAGATCATCGACGAGGCGGGCGTGGAGGGGAAGTTCGGCGTCAAGCCGTCGTCAATTGCCGACTATCTGGCGTTGGTAGGCGACTCGGCGGACGGCTTTCCCGGGCTGCCCGGTTGGGGCGCCAAGAGTGCGTCCACCGTGCTCGCCAAGTTCGGCACCATCGACGCCATTCCCGCATCGAGCGGTGAATGGGGTCTGCCTGGCTTGCGCGGCGCCGAGAAGTTGGCCCGCACACTGCAGGACCAGATGGCCGACGCAATGTTGTTCCGCGTGATTGCCACGACGGCGCTCGATGTACCCGTGGGTGTGGTTGACGACTGGCGTTGGCAGGGGCCCACGCCCGCACTCGCCGAGTTGGCGGACCGATTGGGGGCACCCGATATGGCCGACCGTGCGGCACGGGTGTGGGGGCGGGCTTCGACTCGCTGAGCCGACCTGGCCGTATCGAGCGGGAACGGCCGGGGAACGGCAACACCCGCTGAGTGTGGTGATGGCCAGGTGGCCTGCGGCACACAAGCGGCACCGTTGAAGGCTGCTACCTCCCGGTCCTGACCTGATTCCCGGACGCCCGTCGCACAGGGCCCGACCATCACCACACCCGGCGGGTGCTGAATGCCGAAGCCTAGCGACAATCCTGCGGGTTGCCGCTAGCCTGCGTCGCCACCCGGGAGGGGTGCGAGAGCGGCCGAATCGGCACGCTTGGAAAGCGTGTGAGGGGCAACCCTCCGTGGGTTCGAATCCCACCCCCTCCGCCATTTCGCTGTGCGCGCGCCTCGATGCCTTGTCCCAGATTCGGTGTCACGGCATAGAACGGGGTCCCGTCTGTGCCGTGACACAGCCGAGCCCGGCTCGCGAGTACGTCGGGCCCGGCGGCAGCGCGTTCACGTCGACAACTGATGCTCTGGAGGTGGGTGGCGGTGGGTCCTAGAACGTGCCCCCTGTCGGCAGAGGTCGGACTGGTGTACTTGTGTTGGTCCAACGACAACTTTTGTTGCGGTCGGTGCAGGAAAAGTTGTCGCTGAGCGGAATCAAGGAGTCCCGGGCCGGCGGCAGCCGCATCGAGCATGTCCCAACTCACTCCGATTCGGGTGTTGATGCGGTGTTGAGTGATCTACAGTCGGGTGAGTTTCCAGTGCTGAGGCGGCGCGACATGAACGATGATGAGTTGGATCTAGACGGCGACGGAATCGCTGATGTCGTGGTGCCGGGCCTCACAGCTCGGGCGCTGCCGACGACCGAAATGTCCTCCACTGCCCCCTACGTGGCTGTCGCTGAGGCGCAAATGCCACCGGAATCGAGCCCTTACTCGCCGATGGGACAGATCGACCACATGGGCTATGCGCTGAGGTCTCAGACCGCCCGCACAGGTTGGCGTCGACGTGTCATTCGCGTTGCCGCAGTCATCTGTCTGGTGCTCTTCGTTGGCTTCATCGCGACGGGTCTCTTCGCTTCGGTGCGATAGATGCCGACTCCGCTTTCTGATCAGGACGCCATGCGGCTCGCCCTTGCTGAAGCGCGGGCGGCGGCATTGCATGGGGACGTGCCGATTGGGGCGGTTGTAGTGCGTGACGGGTTGGTCATTTCGGCTCGGCACAACGAGCGCGAGCTGACTGGCGACCCGACTGCGCATGCGGAGGTGCTGGCTCTTCGTGATGCGGCCGCGGTGGTGGGGCATTGGCGGCTTTTGGACTGCACGCTGTACGTCACGCTGGAGCCGTGCGTGATGTGCGCGGGCGCCGTGGTCAACGGTCGTGTCGGGCGCTTGGTCTATGGCGCAACGGATCCGAAGGCGGGCGCTGTCGAGAGCCTTTATCACGTGTGCGCCGACGAACGATTGAACCACCGTCCACCCGTCGGAGGTGGCGTGCTGGCCGACGAATGCGGACAGCTGCTGAAGTCGTTCTTCGCCGAGCGGCGTCGGTGACGTACTAGGCGGCCGAGGTTGCGGCGTCGTGTTGCGGCGCAGACCCGGAGTCCGAAAAGTCAGCAGGCGAAAACTTGGGTATCGGCTGAGCTGCCGCGTCGATTGCGGACAGCGCGCGACGCACGGCTTCCGCCACTTCGTCGACGATGGCGGACGACATGATCGCGTCGACTGCCGATTGAGCAAGGCTGACGCTTGACCCGTCGTCGGCACCCGTTTCGGCGGAGTTCTCGGCGAACAGCGACTCGGGGGTGAGCGGCGCAGCTGGATCCAGAAGGCCGGCAGTGGCCGCAGCAGACAGGCTGTTTCCAATCGAATCGCTCAACGAGAAGATCTGTGGGTCGACAGATGTCAGCTGCGGGGCGTAGCCGTATGTGGCGGCCAATGCCAACGCAGCCGTGATGTCGTCGCCGGAGTCCGACTCGACAATCGCCAGCTCTTCAGTGATGGCGTGCTCCGCCGCCGCCTGAACCGCGGGGGTTTCGACTTCAACGTCAGCGACTTCAACGTCAGCTACTTCAACGACAACGACTTCAACGACAACGACTTCAACGTCAGCGACAACGACTTCAACGACAACGACCTCGGCTTCGACAACGACTTCGGCTTCGACAACGACTTCGGCTTCGACGACTTCTTCCGGAACGACTTCCTCGACGACGACTTCGGTGACAGCGGCCGGTTCGATGACGGTGTTCCGGGAACGGGGGCCGGGGCCGGCAGTAATGACGGCGTCGGCTTCGGCGAGGTGCGAACCCTCGACGATGTGTGTGATGACTTCGATGCGGTTGGGCAGCCAACGGTCGATGCCGTTCGGGTGCCGCTTGTACATGGTCATGGTGTAGTGATCGACCACGTCGTTGGCCACCGAGGTGAGCACGTCGTCGGTCATCAGTTCGACGCACAGCTCCACCGACTGACGGTCGATCGACGGATCTCGCTGAAACATGCGACCCAGGTGCTCAACGCCACTGACCAGCAATGCGCCCTTGCCCATCTGCTGGCGGGTGATGATGCCCTCAACCAGCAGCCGTACGCCCAAACCACCGTCGGTGGTGCGCTCGGCGAAGTACACGTGTCCATCACGCAGGTACACATGTGTCTTCGGAGTAGTGGCGAGTGAGAGCTCACCGGTCAATATCTGACGGCGCGCAGCCTCGATCACTTGCCAGGCGGGGCGAGGAGTGAATCCGCCGTCACAGGCGAACAGGTCTGCATGCACGGAAAGTTCTTCGGCAGACACTTTCTTGACCTTTAGTGTTTCGCCCTGCGTGAGCTGGGGCGACCCGCAGTGACGGCGCGGGGGTGGAACTCTTGGTGGCACCTGTCGCCATATCCGTTAACCTTCCGCCCCGGAAGGGTGCCCGAGCGGCCAAAGGGACACGCCTCGAAAGCGTGCGAGGGGCAACTCTCCGTGGGTTCAAATCCCACCCCTTCCGCCAAGTGTCGTGAAGGACACGGTGTTGCCGACATGCCCGGGCCGTTCAGGCGCCGGGCATGTTTGCTTTTCACCGTCGAGTCGGGCGAATCAGCGTCGTATCCCTATGGGCACTCGGCGCCGTCGGTAGGAGCGCTGTTCTGCGGGTCGATGAGGTACTGCTCGATCGTGTCCGACGAGCAGGCATTCACGCCGTACCCGGTGTGCTGGTTGCCAGTGACGACGACCAGACGCCCGTCCTCCAGCGCGTCAGCCATCACACGTGTGCCGGCCAGCGGGGTAGCCGAATCGCCGGTGGTGCCCATCACCAGAATCGGGCCAGCCCCCTTGCCCGTGATCTCGACACGAGGGTCCGGTGCGGTGGGGAAGAACGTGCAGAAGTAACTGCCGGAGGTGCCGGGCGACAGGCGGGGTGCGACTTCGTTGAATTGGGGCGCTGCCGAGTCTTCCTCGGCCACTGTCAGGCGTTCAGCGGTGTCCATGCAGAAGATCGTTTGGAATGCCTCTAGTGAGTTCTCGTAGGTGCCATCCGCGCTGCGTCCGAAGTACTGGTCGTAGAGCGCCAGCAGCCCGGCGCCGTCACCGTTTTGTGCGGCGTTGAGGGCACTGGCCAGCTGCGGCCACGACTGGTCGGAGTACATGGCTTCCGACACGCCGGAGAGGGCGACCTGCAGGTTCACGGCCGGTCGGCCGGGCTCGGAGGGAATGGGTTCGTTGTCCAGGTCGGTCATCAGCGCATCGAAGGCGCCCTCGGTATCGCCAGCGTTGTGGAACTCACAGGACGGGTCGTCGCTGCACTGTGCAAGGAACGTTGTGAGCGAGTTCTCGAAGCCCACACTTTGTTGCAGCCCTGACTCGATGTAGTCAGCGGTCGGGTCGGTCGCGCCATCGAGGACCGCTGCGCGGACCGTTCCGGGGAACAGCGTGGCCCAGGTGGCACCCAGCTCGCTGCCGTAGCTGAAGCCGAAGTAGCTGATGGTTGCTTCGCCGAGGGCTTGGCGAATCGAGTTCATGTCGCGGGCCGAATTGTTGGTGCCGATGAACTCGATGATGTCGGCATTCTTCGTCACGCAGTCGTCGGCGAACGTTTCCGCGGTGTCGGCGATTGCCTGACGCTCCGCGGCGTCCTCGGGGGTCACGTCGACGCTGGCGTAGAAGTAGTCGTAGTCGTCGGTGCAGTCGATGGCCGGTGTCGTGAGCCCTGTGCCACGCGGGTCCCAGCCGATGATGTCGAAGCGGTCGAGGATGTCCTGGCCATAAATCTGGTCGGCATAGATCGCGAAGTCACTGCCGCCGAAGCCCGGGCCGCCGGGGTTCACCAGCAGACTGCCGATGCGCATGGCTGGGTCGGCCAGGTGGCGAGCGACGTACAAATCAAAGCTGCCCTGTGAGGGGTCGTCGTAGTTGATGGGTACTTCCAGATGGCCGACCTCGACGGTGCCGGTGTCACCGAATTCGAGCCATTCGAAGTCGGCCGTGCCACCTGCGACGGTGCTCTCGGAGCCGGAGTTCGGGGGGCCATCAACGGTCGTGTCGGCGTTCGACTTCGTGGACGACACGCTGCTGTTGTCGGAGCACGCGGCCACGAATGACAATGCAAGAGCGAGCGAGAAGAAGGTGCGACGCATGATTTCCAGGCTACGGGCTGGTCGCGGCGGGTTGCTGTCGGCCGTCGGTCACTCGGCACCGGTGGAACCGAGCGCCGTCAGTCGCAGATGATCTCGTCGGCCAGCGGTGTGGTCGGGTCGACCAGGTAGCCATCGACCACGGCGTTCACGCAGGTGTTGACGCCGTAGCCGGCGTGTTGGTCGGCGGTGACGACAACCAAATGGCCGTCCTCCAAGTAGCCGTAGCATGTCCCGGTTCTTGCGCAGGCAGCTCTCGCCAAACTCGGTACCTGCGTCGATCAGTGACTGGCGTTCGCCGGGTGTGTCCGGCGACGAGTCGAGACCGAAGTACCTGTTGACCCCCTCGTCGATGCCGTCGCCACACGAGGCTGCGATGAGGGCCACCGACAGCCAGCCAGGCGAGGGCAAAAGTCGGGCCGTGACGCATGCAGGCCATCGTAGAAGTGCGCGCGTGCGTCCGTATCCTCGGTGACATGCGTATGGGACCACACATGCTGATGCCGGGTGACTCCGACGCGGTGAAGGGGAAAAGGCTGCAACGCAGTTCGCTGCGGCGTGCCTGGCAGTTCGCCAGTCCCTACCGTCGAACCATTGGGCTGTTCCTGGCCGCGATTGTGGTGACGGCGCTGGTTGAGCTGATCCCCGCTTTCGCGTTCCGCAGCATCATCGATGACGCCATCCCCAACAAGGATCGCCCGCAGATCACACTGTTGGCGCTGTTCGTCGTGCTGGCGGCGCTGGCCAGCGCAGGACTGGCCATCGTGCAGCGCTGGTGCAGCGCGCACATCGGCGAAGGGCTGATCTACGACCTGCGTGTTGCGTTGTTCGCGAAAGTGCAACGAATGCCGATTGCGTTCTTCACGCGCACGCAGACCGGCGCGCTCACCAGCCGGCTGAACAACGACGTTGTCGGCGCGCAAACAGCGGTCACCAGCACGCTGGGCAGCGTGGTCAGCAATGTGGTCGTGTTGGCTACCACTCTGACGGCGATGGCCGCGGTGGAATGGCGCCTCACCGTGCTTGCGCTCGTGGTGTTGCCGATTTTCGTGATTCCGGCGAAAAGGGTGGGGGCGCGACTACAGGTGATCTCGCGCGAGAACATGGCAACGAACGCCGAGATGAATTCGCAGATGGCTGAGCGGTTCAATGTGGCCGGTGCGTTGTTGGTCAAGTTGTTCGGCCGCCAGAACGATGAGGTCTCGTTGTTCGCCAGCCGGGCCGTCCGTGTGCGCGACACGGGCATCCGTGCAGCCATGCTCGGGCGTGTTTTCTTCGTCGCGCTGGGTTTGGTGGGCGCGCTCGGGGCCGCCGCCATCTATGGGGTCGGTGCGCATCTGGTGGTCAACGGCGACATCAGCGCAGGTGACCTGGTGTTGCTCGCAGCGCTCGTCACGCGGGTGTACCAACCCCTGACCGGCTTGACGAATGCACGCGTCGACCTGATGACCGCGATGGTCAGCTTTGAGCGCGTCTTCGAGGTGCTCGATGCGCCTGAGCCCATCACCGATCGACCGGGCGCAATCGACCTCATCGCACCGCAGGGTCGTGTTGAGTTCAGCGATGTGTGGTTCCGTTATCCGGCGGCAGCGGAAGTCACCGTCAAGTCGCTGGAAGCCCCATCGGCATTCGTCGCGTCCGACCCCGACTACGACGTGCTGCAGGGCGTGTCACTGCTGATCGAGCCGGGTGAAACCGTTGCCCTCGTAGGTGCTTCCGGGTCGGGCAAGACCACCCTGTCGGGCTTGGTGCCGCGGCTCTACGACGTCACCGGTGGTGCGATCATGGTCGATGGTCACGACGTTCGCGACCTGACGCAGCACTCGCTGCGCGATGCCATCGGCGTCGTCAGCCAGGACCCGCATCTGTTCCACGAATCGATCGGCGCCAACCTTCGCTACGCCAAGCCCAATGCAACGGTCGCAGAACTTGATGCGGCCTGCCGTGGCGCTCGCATTCACGACACCATCTCGGCGTTGCCCGATGGTTACGAAACGATCGTGGGCGAGCGGGGTTACCGGCTCAGCGGCGGCGAGAAGCAGCGGCTGGCCATTGCCCGTTTGCTGCTGAAGAATCCGGCCGTGATGATTCTCGATGAGGCCACCAGCCACCTCGACAACGAGAACGAAGCGGCCGTGCAGGCCGCTCTCGAGGAGGCGTTGCGCGGACGCACCGCCCTCGTGATTGCGCATCGCCTCTCCACCATTCGCGACGCCGACCGAATCGTGGTGCTGGAGGGTGGGCGCATTGTCGAGCAAGGCACCCACGACGAACTGCTGGCGCTCGACGGCGCCTACGCCGCCCAAGTTCGCGCCGGCGAAACCGTCTCTGTCGTCTGACATCAGCGGTCAAAGGGCGCCTGACCTGGGCTTTTGGGTCATCCGCGAACCATGTCACACCCTTTCGTCATGATGAGGGGTATGGAAGTCGTACTGGTTGCCCTCCTTGTGGTTCTCCTTGTTGGCGCAGCTGCCGCCATCGCGTGGCTGCTGGCCAACCGTCGCGTCGCGCCCGTCGCGCCGGCCCAACCGGTGCTGATGGAGGTCCCGCAGCAGATGGTGCAGCAGGCGGTAGCGGCAGCGGTCGCTCAGGCCAATGAGCGTGCGGCCCGCGAGCGCGACATGGCGGTGCAGGCCGCGGTCGAGCAGGCAGTCCTGTTCACCCGCGAGCAGCTCGGTGCTCACACCCAGGCCTCCGACGCCTCGCTGGCCGGGCGTCAAGAACTCATCGACGCCAAGTTGGGCGAGGTTCAGGCCGGTGTCCACGCCGACCTCGGTCGTCTGTCGCAGTTGGTGCAACAGTTGGGTGAATCCACCAGCGAGCGGTTCGGGCAAGTCGACCGCAGCCTGCAGGTGCACACCGAGATCACGCAGTCGTTGGCGGGTACCACCAGCAGCCTGCGCGAGGCGCTGGCCTCGTCCAATGCTCGCGGCCAGTGGGGCGAACGCATGGCCGAAGACGTGCTGCGCATGGCGGGCATGCAGGAGAAGGTCAACTACTTCAAGCGCACCGCGGTGGCGGGTGATGGCACTGGCATTCCTGACTTCACCTTCGTGCTGCCCAAGGGGCATGTGCTGTTCATGGACGTCAAGTTCCCGATGGCGGCGTACCTGAAGTTCCTGGAGGCTGGCACCGAGGCCGAGCGTTCGGCCCACCGCGCCACCTTTGTGCGCGACGTGCGGGCCCGTGTACGCGAGCTAGCGAAGCGCGAGTACGCCCAGGCCGACGACCGCCCGACTGTCGACAACGTGCTGCTTTTCGTGCCCAACGAGAGCCTGGCGGCGTTCATCCACGAGTCCGACACCGGCCTAGTCGAGGAAGCGATGGCGCAGCACGTCGTCATCTGTTCGCCACTCACCTTGTTCGCGTTCCTTGGCGTCATTCGCCAGGCGTTCGACAACTTCATGATCGAGCAGACCAGCAAAGAGATCCTCGGGCTGCTGGGCAGGTTCGACCAGCAATGGTCCAAGTACACCGATCAGGTCGACCGGGTGCGTCGCCAGTTCGAGACCGTCAACCGCTCGTTCGAAGAGTTGGCCACGACTCGCCGACGTGCACTCGAGCGGCCCCTCAACTCGATTGAGGACCTGCGCAAGAAGCAACTCCTCCCCATCGACGGTGAGCTGTTCGGTGCGCTGGAAGACCCCGACTTCGACAATGTTCGCGAGTTGGGCGCGTAGCCTCTGCCGCGATGTCTCCTGCCGGCCAACCGTCGTACAGCCAACCTGGCTTTGACCTGGAGCTCGACGACCATGCTCAGGACGACTCTGGTGTTCCCACGTACTCGGTGGGCGAGCTGGCCGACGCCATCAATGGGGCGCTTCGCCGAAAGTTCACCGACGGGGTGTGGGTTCGCGGGGAGATTCAAGGGTGGAGCGTTCGCGGCCCTCACGCCTACTTCCGCCTGGTGGAAGACACCGAGGATGGCAAGGCCGCCATCAACGTGCAGTTCTTCGCGCCGGCCCAGGCGCGCCTCAAGCCACTGCTGATGAAGAACCGGCTGCGCCTGGCCGACGGTCTCAAGGTGCGCATCTTTGGTCACCTCGACTTCTTTGCTCCGTCGGGCCAGCTGGGTTTGAAAATGAGTGGCATCGACCCGCGCTTCACGTTGGGCGAACTGGCTTTGCAGCGCGACGACGTCGTTCGGCGGCTGGTTGCCACCGGCCTGTACGACCGCAACCGGGGCCGCCGCGTGCCGGCAGCGCCGCTGCGCGTCGGGGTGGTCACCAGTACCGCCAGCGCTGCCTGGGCCGACTTCTTGCACGAGATCGAGCGCAGCACTCTGGCGTTCCAGCTGCGCGTGATCGATGTGCGGGTTCAGGGCGAACGGGCGGTCACGGAGGTCACCGCCGCGGTGCGTACGCTGGCCCGCCATCGCGATCTCGACGCACTCGTCATCATTCGCGGCGGCGGCAGTCGCAGCGAGCTGGCCACGTTCGACCACGAAGCCATCGCGACCGCAATTGCGCTCTCGCCGCTTCCGGTGTTCACCGGGATCGGTCACGAGATCGACCGCAGCGTGGCCGACGAGGTTGCGCACACCGCTCTGAAAACCCCAACCGCGTGCGCCGCGGCATTGGTCGAGCATGTGGTTGCGTACCAACAGCGCACTGAGCTGTTGTGGACGGCCATCGAACGAAAGGCTGAACGTGGCGTCACGGCGGCCGCCACCGACGTGGCCGACCTAGCCAACGGCATTCGCCTTCGGGTTCTCGCGGCCGTGCAGCGCGCCGATGAGCGTCTATCGCAACGTGCCCGCCGAGTGGGAATCGGAGCCAGCCGGGTGGTCGAGCGTGCCGATACTCGTCTCAGCGTTGCAGCCTCCGCCATCGGGCGCACCCCGCAGCGTCTCGACCCCGAGATGCGCCACCTGGATGCTGTCGAGCAACGCGTGCGCCTGCTCGACCCGGTGCGCACCATGGCCCGCGGTTGGTCCATCACCCGCACCGCCGATGGGCACACCGTCCGCGACGCCACGCAGGTGCAGCCCGGCGATCAGATCGTCACTACATTCGCCAACGGCACGGCGCGCAGCCGTGTAGAGGAGACCCACTCGTGAGCCCAGCTGCAAGTCAACGACCAGAGACCGCAGGCACCGATGTCGCACAGGGCTATGCCGAAGCGCTCGCCGAGCTGGAATCCATTTTGGCCGAGCTGGAGCGCACCGACGTCGATGTCGACGTGTTGGCCGCGCAGGTGAAGCGCGCCTCGGAACTCATTGGCTTCTGCCGCGACCGAATCGGCAACGCACGACTCCAGATCGAGCAGGTCGTGGCCGAACTGGGCACCGACGAATGAAGTCAATGGCGAATGCAACGCTGAAAATCGTCAACGTCAATGCCCGCCGTAATGAGAGATTGAGATCATGAGCATCGAGTTTCGCCGTACCCAACCCGACGAACTTCGTGCCGCCGCCGACGTATTCCGCACGGCGTTGCTCTTCCCGCCCTCATCTGACGACGACTGGGCCAAGCCGCACCTCGTCGCCTCGTGGGCCGGCTGCCTGTCCATCTCGGCGTGGGATGGCACGCAGTGCGTCGGCCATGCCGCCGCGTTCCCGTTCGTCACTGCAGTACCCGGCGGCGCCCGGCTGGCCACCGCCGGTGTCACGCGTGTTGGTGTGCGCCAAACGCACACTCGTCGGGGCGTGCTCACCACCGCCATGCACCAACTGCTGCGCGACGCAGCGGACGCGGGCATGGTCCTGGCCAGTCTTCGCGCCAGCGAAGCAGTCATCTATGAACGCTTCGGGTTCGCAGTCGCGGGCGAAGTCTGGGAAGTCGAGATCGATCGTCGCGCAGGCGCCCGGGTGGTAGTGCCGGTTGCCGACGGCACGATTCGCATTCTCGATCGGGCCGACACTTTGGCAACTATCCCCGAGCTGCACGAGCGGGTTGGGTTCGACCGGCCGGGCACCATCGGGCGCCCGATGTGGATGCACGAGCGCTATCTGGAAGACCCGCTGGGTACGGAGAAGGCCGCGTACGTCATCGTGCACACCAATAGCGATGGTCTCGACGATGGCTGGGCGCAGTACACGCTGGAGTGGATGGAGTCATCGGTCGCGCATGCTGGCGGCAAGTGCAGCGTCGAAGATCTGTGGGGTGTCACGCCTGCGGTTGAGCTGGCGCTGTGGAAGTTCATCCTCGATCTTGACCTCATCGATGTGGTGCACGCCAGCGAGCGGCCGCTCGACGACGCAGTCCGCTTCGGGCTTCGGAATCAGCGGCACTACTTGTCCAAGCTCCGCAATGATGAGCAGTGGTTGCGCCTGCTCGACGTCGATGCGGCCCTCTCGGGGCGCACGTACAACTCCGCTCGCGCCACCGTCACCATCGCTCTCTCCGACCCGCTCTTCGCGGCCAACTGCGGCACATGGGAGATCTCATCCTCCGGTGCCAAGCGAAGCACGGTCAGCGCAGAGAAGGCCGACCTGGTCACCACGATCAATGGTGTTTCCGCCGCGTACCTGGGCGGCACCGCATGGCACGACCTTTGGGTGGCAGGTGTGGTGCAGCAGCAGCGCACCGGCGCGCTGGCGGCCGCAGACCTGCTGTTCGCCAGTCGGCCTCTGCCGCGCTGCGGCACCTTCTTCTAGCGGGGCGGCGTAACCTGCCACCCGTGACGTCGCCGGCAGCACCGCCTTCCCTTGCGATCATTGCCGCTCGCGTCGAGCAGCGATTGCGTGAATTTTTGGAGCCCGAGCATGCCCGCTGGGCAGCGTTCGACGCGGAGCTTGCTGAGCCGATGGCTGAGATCGGTCGCCTGGTGTTGGTCGGCGGCAAACGCTTGCGGCCGGCCTTTTGTCAATGGGGCTACGTCGCCGCCGGCGGCGATCCAGGCGACGCGATGGTGGCCAACGCAGGCGCAGCCTTCGAGCTGATGCACGCGTTCGCGCTGTTCCACGACGATGTGATGGACGACGCTGCCAGCCGTCGCGGCAACCCCACCACGCACACGGTCTTTGCGCAACACCACCGCGACAACGGGTGGGCCGGCGAGGCTCGTCGGTTCGGTGAGGGCGTCGCCATCCTCGTCGGCGACCTGGCGTTTGTGTACGGCGACATGCTGATGGCCGATGCAGGCCGTGACGCCTGGGCCATCTGGAACGAATTGCGCATAGAGCTCAACGTCGGTCAGGTGCTGGACATCATCGGCAGCGTGCGCAACGAGCGCAGTCGCCATAAAGCCGAGCAGATCTGTCGTTACAAGAGTGGCAAATACACCATCGAACGCCCGCTGCACTTGGGTGCGGTGATGGCCGCGCCGAGCCGAGCAGACGAACTGCTGCCCGCGCTCAGCGCATACGGCCTTCCGCTGGGCGACGCCTTCCAGATGCGCGACGACGTGATGGGAGCGTTCGGAGACGCAGCAGTGACGGGCAAGCCGGTGGGCGGCGACCTCCGTGAGGGCAAGCCGACACCGCTGATGGCGCGCGCCGTGGAAGCTGCATCAAGCGCGCAGGCGGAAGTGTTGGCACTGGTCGGTCGCACTGACCTGACTGACGCCGACGTCGAACGCGTCCAGCAAGTCATTGTGGACACTGGCGCCCTCGAGGATCTGGAGATGACGATCGCACGTCTCACGGTGCAGGCCGTCACCGCCATCGAAGTCGCCTCCATCGAACCCGAAGCACGTGACGAGTTGGTCGCGTTGGCCGCCTACGTCAGCCAACGCACCACTTAACGAAGACCTGACCAGCGTTGGCACCTTCCTGTGCCCGTGGGCGGGCAAGTGTGTCGAATTGGTGGGGTATTACCCGCCCATGCATGGCGGCGAAGGGTGCCAAAAAGAAGGGACGCGACTGGCAGCCAAGGCGGTGACCTGGGTGGGCAGCGGCTAGGGCAGGTAGAGAGCGAGGGCTTCGGCGAGGGTGCTGGTCGATACGCCGACTTCACCAGCGAC
>JANOYI010000305.1:0-22858 GCA_031428795.1 Ilumatobacteraceae bacterium
CACCTCGCAACCCCCGTAGGCGCCCCACACCTGACGGAGCAGCTCGTTGTGTCGTTCGAGCAAACCGACGTAACCATCTCCCAGGCGACGGAACAGACGCGACGATCCCTCGATGTCGGTAAACACGAACGTCACAGTTCCCTCGGGCAGTACCAATCCCACCCACGCATTCTTGCCCAACTCAATCAGGACCGAATCCACTGCGTAGGGGAAGTCACCCGGTCAACACCATCAAACAAGCAGGGCGTCGAACAGCGCTGACAGGTGGGAACCCAAACCAACGGAGATCGCGGAATCTGTCTGCGCCCATAGGTGCCGTTATCTCGAGCGCGTTGTCGAAAAGGACCGTTGGCCTGCAAGTCTGCGTCGAGGACATGTCATCGACGCAAGCTTCGGCCGGTTGCCGAGCGACGAAAGTGATGCAAAGAAGGGGGGAAACCGCGCGGCTGCGTCGGAGACGCGCTTGAGATAACGCGTCCTCGACGTAGAGCAAACGCCTCGTCGGCTACAGCGATGACACCCCAAACCCCCCTTGAGATAAGTGCCGGTAGGGGACACAGAACGAACAGCCCAGTTCGGCGCCACTCATGCGCCGCCGTTGGACCAACGGCAAGTAGCCAATGTCGAGGGCTGGATCCACGTACAGTCAAGGCCACTGGCAGCGATCGCACCGCCAGCGATTGGCACGGCCGATGGGCGGCCGGGTTCAGAACGCCCTTGACCGATGAACCTGGCCGACAGAACACGCGTCAGCTGCGCCGAGAACGCTGCGTTGCTCCCGGGTTGCTCCCGCTCCCAAGCCTCGAACCCGATCAGAAACATATCCTGACCAGGCACGACGCGACCCAATGCACCCCGATCTGCGAATCCCTCCCGTTCCGCCACTGATGACAAGCTGGGATCAACTGCGATCGCAGAGAGCGACCGCGTCCCTCAGGGGACGCTGGCGATGCGGCTGCCGTTGGCGGAGCTGCGCGGGGTGCGGAGCCCGACAACTAGGCAGACGAGTGCGCCGATTGAGGTGACGAAGAAGACGGCGTTGTAGACGATCAGCTTGCCGGCGTGCCAGTTTTCGCTGGCGTTGAGCTCGATCCAAAACGCTGTGGTCAAGATCACGCAGGTCGCGGCCAGGATGGCAGAGGCAATTAGAAGGTGTCGTCGGCGTTGCGTGTCGGCTGGTCGTGTTGATCGGGCGAGTTGGCTGGCGGACACCACGATGAGTACGGCAGCGATAGCCAGCAGGACGAACCCGCCGGGAAACACGTCCGTGGTGATGCTGACGGCGGCGGCCGTGGCGACGAGCGCGGTGGCGACGTACAGAGTTGTGTTGGTGTTGCGTGGATTCATAACGCTCTCCAGTCGGTGGCGGGGAAGGGTGACGGCGAGGTCGACAGCAGTTCGCCTCCATGTTCGTGACGGACCATGGTTGGCCATCAGGTCGGCGAAGTTCTGCACGAGGTCGTCGGCGTAGTCATCGCGGAAACCTCGGGGATAGAGGCGCACCAAGCTGCGATAGAAGTCGACGTGGCCGGCCATGTCACGCAGTCCTCGGGCGCAGATTTGTTCTCGTGCGGCGTACGAGCTCGTCGAGCCGGTGACTCGGCGATGCACACAGCGCGTCCCAGACCGGTCAGCTGGTAGTAACGGCGACGCTGATCGTCACCTACTTCCGGGCGCTGACCTGTCTCTTCCACCAGTGCAGCCTCGACGAGACGTTTGAGGGTGCCGTACAAGGTGGCGGGGCCCATCTGCACGACGTGGTTCGAGGACGTCTCGACTGCCTGCATGATCGCGTAACCGTGTGACTCCCCGGACGTGAGGGCAACAAGCACGTGGTACTGAGCCTGCGGGAGCGGCAGGTAGCTGTTGGTATCCATCGCCGTTCACTATAGCGCATAACACTATATCGTCAAGCGATAGCTTGCTGGATGACCCGAAAGCCCCAAACTCACACGGTGCGGCCGAGGAAGCTGAGCATTTTGGTTTGGGCGTCGGCGCCGGCTGGCGGTTTGACGGCGGCTGCCATCATCCCCTCCATGCGCAGCACTTCTTCGGGGAGGGCCTTCCACGTTGCCAGCGTGTGCTTCACCAACGTTGCGTCGAGGCGCTCGTCCACTTTCGCCGTGCGTGCCATGTCCCATGTGTGTGGCACGAGGTCGGCTGCCATGAAGCCGACCAGCGCGTCGATGGGCATCGGGCCGAAGTCGGGGCCGAACGGGTCGTGGGCGATGGCCTCCAGCACGTGGGCCTGATCGAGCACCTCCAGCGTCTGGTCACGCAACTTGATCCACGCTCCGACGGGGTCGGCGCCGAGTTTGGGGTTCGATTTGGGGCCCTTACCGGTGGCGGCGAAGCTCTTGATCATCGCCAGGTTTCCGGCCGCGTGCTCGTAGACGTCCTTGCCGGTCCAGCCGGCACACGGTGCCTTGCGGGCGAAGGCGGTCGGCTTGGCCTGCTTCAGCACATGCTCGAACGAATAGACGGCGGACGTATACAGACGAAGGTTTGCGCTCATGCCCGAACGTTACCGCAGTCCTCCAGGCCTGAAATTGAGGGCAAAACGGGGTCGGGAAATCACGAGCAGGGTTGCCTCTCCTTTGCCGGCCAGGGTTATGGTCCCTCGCGTGTCGTCCCTATCTCTAGATCCGCGCGTCACCGTCCCCACCTCGGCGGACGACCACGTCATCTTGCTGGACCACTTCGGGCGCGAGACGGGTACGGCGGTGAAGCGCTGGGTGCATCACGCCGACACGCCATTTCACCTGGCGGTTTCCTGCTACGCAGTCCGCGCTGACGGGAAGGTCCTACTGACTCGCCGCGCTGCCGAAAAGACATTCGCAGGCGTCTGGACGAATGCCTGTTGTGGCCACCCGCGCCCCGGTGAAGCCCACCTCGACGCGGTGCAACGACACATGTCGCACGAGATCGGCGCCACGCCCCGCGCGTTACGCCTCGCTCTTGCCGACTTCACGTATCGGGCAGAGGCAAGCAACGGTGTTGTCGAACACGAGCTGTGTCCTGTGTTCGTTGCCGAGATCGACGATGTTCCTATCGAACTGAATCCGAGCGAAGCGGACGACGCTGAGTGGGTCACCTGGCCTGATCTTGTACGTCGCGCCGATCAGCAGCCCCAGTCGCTGAGCCCTTGGTGCGTGGCACAGATCGCCCGCCTCGGAATGCTCTTCGATGATCCGCTGACCTGGGTCCGCAGCTCGGTGCCCAAGCCAAGGTCCCGGTCAGCGCACGCAACCCTTCCGCGACCGAATCCCTTTGGCCGTATGGGAAGCACTGTCGATGATGTCGTCGAACGATTCCTCCACGCGGCTCACAGCGATCTCGCCGAGCTCGACCCTCTCGCAGCCGAACTCACCGAGCCAATCACCGCCCTCTACCGAGCTGGAGGAAAGCGACTGCGGCCGTGCCTCGTGTACTGCGGTCACGCCGCTGGCCGCGCTGGCCCTATTCAAAACGACTGCAATCTCGCGTATGTCGCAGCGGCAGTGGAGATGCTCCACACGTTTGCCTTGCTGCATGACGACGTGATGGACAAGTCGGTACTGCGTCGCGGCTCTCCGACTGCGCACCGGTGGTTCGCCGACGTTCGCGAACACGCGAACAGCGGCCACGAGTGGTTCGGCAATGCGGCTGCAATCGTTGCCGGTGACCTTGCGTTTGTGTGGGCCGACGAGCTTCTCGACCACGTCCGCGTCGACGAGGTCTTGATGCACAAGGTGCGTCACCTGTTCAACCTCCTGCGACGGGAGGTCATCACCGGGCAGTACCTCGACCTGCGGCTGGCCGGCCCTTGCGCCACCGACCAACAGGCTCTGTCCGTCGCGCTACTGAAGTCGGCTCGCTACACCGTCACACGCCCGCTGCAGCTCGGGGCGACCTTGGCGTCGGCTGACGAGGCCACGCTTCGCGCCTTGTGCACCTACGGCGACGCAATGGGCGTCGCCTTCCAACTCCGTGACGATGTGTTGGGCGTGTTCGGCGACCCCGCAGTCACCGGCAAGGGCAACGCGGAAGACCTTCGTTCCGGAAAGGCCAGCTTGCTGTTGGTCAGAGCGCTTGAACTGGCCGCCCCGGCTCATCGCCAGATCCTGCTCACTTCGCTTGGTTGCGACGACCTTGACGACGTCAGCGAGGCACGGTGCCGCGAAGCAGTGTTGGCATCCGGTGCCCTCGCGTCGGTGGAGGCGCTGATTTCGCAACAGCTCGATACT
This sequence comes from Ilumatobacteraceae bacterium, assembly GCA_031428795.1. Classification (GTDB taxonomy): domain Bacteria; phylum Actinomycetota; class Acidimicrobiia; order Acidimicrobiales; family Ilumatobacteraceae; genus UBA668. The sequence continues at coordinate 4,227 of JANOYI010000305.1, forward strand.
GCGATGTCCGCGCTGAGATGTCTGCCATCCGACGTTGCGCACGACCTCGAAGAACTCGCGCTGCAACTCGCTCATCGGTCGCTGTGATGACCCCTTCCGAGCGTTACGACGTCGTCGTCATCGGCGCCGGTCTGGCGGGGTTGTCGGCCGTATGCCACCTACGTGGCATGGGTCGGTCTGTGCTCCTTCTTGAAGCCGGCGCGCTGCCCGGCGGGCGGGCAGGCATTCACACGCAGGGCGGCTACACCTTCGACACCGGCCCTACAGTGCTGACGATGCCCGATCTCATCGAGGACTGCTTCCGCGCCCTTGGCACCAAGATGGTCGACCACCTCGACATCTCACCAGTAGACCCCATGTACCGGGCGTGCTTCGCCGATGGTTCCACGCTGCACATTCGCCAGGGGCGAGACGCGATGACCGAGGAGATCCGGGCGGTTTGTGGCCCGCGTGAGGCAGCACAATTTGGGCGCTTCTGCGATTGGTTGCGCGAGCTCTACGAGTTGGAAATGCCCAACTTCATCGACCGCAACTTTCACTCGCCGTTGTCGCTGATGCGGCCCGTCGCACCCGCGCTGCAACTCTTGCGCAAGCGTGCATTCGGGCGCTTGGAACCAGCCGTCGAACGCTTTTTCGGTGACGAGCGCCTCGTTCGCATCTTCAGCTTTCAGGCGCTCTACGCCGGGTTGGCGCCCCACCAAGCGCTGGCCCTTTATGCCGTCATCACCTACATGGATTCGGTGAACGGTGTCTTCACGGCCAAGGGCGGCATGCACGCCGTGCCTGCGGCGATGGCCACCGCAGCCCACGCGGCCGGGGTGGAGATTCGCTATAACTCCAAAGTCGAACGCATCGTGCTGCGCAACGGAACGAGCGGTGAGGTCACCGGGGTTCGACTCGCCGACGGCAGCACCGTCGGCACCAACAGAGTGGTCTGCACCGCAGACCTTCCGGTGGCCTACCGAACCATGCTCCCCGGCATCGCCATGCCGAGGGTGGCCCGCAGAGGGAACTACTCACCATCGGCGCTGGTGTGGCACGTCGGTGTGAGGGGCGAGATGCCGGCAGAGGTCGCGCATCACAACATTCACTTCGGCGCGCAGTGGCGGCAGTCGTTCAAGTCGTTGCTGTCCGACGGTGAGCGAATGGCAGATCCGTCAATCCTGATCAGCGTGCCAACTGTCGACGACGCGTCTCTGGCGCCGCCCGACCGTCACGTGCTCTACGTGTTGGAGCCGGTCCCGAACCTCGATGGCAAGGTGGATTGGCAGGAGGAGACTGCCGTGGCGCGATCTCAACTTCTTGCCAACCTGCAGGCCAACGGGTACCCGACCGAGATCGAGGCCGAGCACCTGGTCGGCCCCAACGAGTGGGAGGCACAAGGCATGGAACGCGGTACGCCATTCTCGCTGTCGCACAGGTTCCTGCAGACGGGTCCGTTCCGCCCGCCCAACATCGAGCGTCGCGCCCCCGGTCTGGTGTTCGCCGGCAGCGGCACCGTGCCTGGCGTCGGTGTCCCCATGGTGTTGGTCTCCGGCAAGCTCGCCGCCGAGCGAGTGCAGCAATTGGGGCCCTCATGACCATCTCTCTCGAACGACCGGTGTCACTCGAAGAGTCCTACAAGCGCTGCAAGGAGCTGAACAAGCGGTACGGAACGACGTACTACTGGTCGACGTTCGCGCTGCCGCGCATCAAACGCCATCACGTGTGGGCGCTCTACGCGTTCTGTCGCTACGCGGACGACATCGTTGATGACCTCGGCGATGCAAGCACTGACGTGCGGCGCGCAGCACTGACGGATTTTGGCGACCGGTTCTTCGCGGACTGGAAGGCCGGATCGTCGAACGATCCCGTGTTGAAAGCGGTCGTGCACACCGTGTGCGCGTTCGGGCACGACCCCGACACCTTCAAGCGATTCCTGAACTCGATGGCGATGGACCTGACCATCGCCAGCTACGAGACGTGGGACGACCTGTGCGGCTACATGGACGGTTCGGCCGCTGTCATCGGGGAGATGATGCTTCCCATCCTCGAACCGCTCTCGCCCGCAGCAATGCCGCACGCACGCGACCTGGGGATTGCATTTCAGTTGACGAACTTTCTCCGCGACGTGGAGGAAGATATGCAGCGTGGCCGCGTCTACATTCCTGCCGAGGATCTCCGACGGTTCGGTGCCGACCCGCATCGTCGGGTCGTGGACGACGCGTGGGTGCAACTGATGAAGTTTGAAATCAACCGATGCCGCGACCTCTACAGATCCGCTGACCTCGGGGTTGCGCTGCTGCCACCGGCCAGCGCTCGCTGCGTCGGCGCGGCGCGCACGCTGTACTCCGAGATCCTCGAGCGCATCGAGGCCGCAGGGTACGACGTGTTCACCAAGCGAGCCGTCGTCCCGCTGGCAAGAAAAGTAGCGATAGGTGGACGACTGGCCATGCCGAGACGCGCTGGATGACACTGACGGTTGCGCTGCTGGGTGTCGCACTCGCATGGCTTGCGTTCGGCCGCCCCGCCTACCTGAGCAACCCCCAGCGCACGAAGGACGGGCAGCGCCCATTGGACCGTCGAGTCGTTGCCGACGTATCGATCATCATCCCGGCACGCAACGAGGAACGAACGCTGCCGACACTGCTGGCATCCATTGATTCCAGCACAGTGCTGCCCGCCGAAGTCATCGTGGTCGACGACAGCTCCACCGATGCCACGTCGTTGGTTGCCCGACGCCACGGAGCGGTAGTCATCGGCGCGCCGCCGTTACCCGACGGTTGGTTGGGCAAGCCGTGGGCCTGCCACCTCGGCGCGCAGCGAGCCAGGACTGCGCGGCTGCTGTTCCTCGACGCAGACGTGTGCCTGGCGCCCGACGCGCTCGAGACCTTGCTGGCGCGCAAAGCCACCCAGGGCGCTGGGCTGCTTTCGGTGCAGCCACAGCACCGGCCGCTACGCGCGTACGAGCAGCTTTCTGTGATGTTCAACGTGGTCGGCCCGATGGGTTGCGGCGCATTCAGCCTGCGACAGGCGCGACCGATGCGAGCCGCGTTCGGGCCGTGCATGCTGGCTGACGCTGCCGACTACGACCGGGTTGGTGGGCACGAAGCCGTCCGCGGAGAGGTGGTCGAGGACCTAGCGCTCGCCGGCCGCTTCGCTGACGCGGGGCAGGAGGTGCATCTGCTGCTTGGCGGCGACCGGATCAGCTTCCGGATGTATCCCGACGGGCTTCGCACCTTGCTCGACGGGTGGACGAAGAACATCGCTGCGGGTGCAACCCGAACCAACCCCGTTTCCTCGTTGATCACGGTGCTGTGGGTGGCGGCACTGTGCTCGACCACATCGTCGGCCGTGCTCGGTGTGATGGCGTGGGTGCAGGGCGACGGCACACCGTGGACGGCGTTGGTGGCGTGGTTCGTTGCCGTCCTACAGGTCTTTGTACTCATGCGTCGCGTCGGTCGATTTCATCCGCTCACGGCAGTGCTGTTTCCAATTCCGCTCGCAGTGTTCGTTGCGGTGTTCACGCGTTCCGCCCTGCGGCTGCTGCTCAACCGACCTGTGCGCTGGCGCGGCCGAGACGTACCCAGTCGGCCGACGCGGGCTGAACAGCCGTGACCGTACTTGCCGCCTATCCGCTCTGGCTGCTACCCGCGAACATCGTCGCCTGGGGTCTCGCCCACTCGCTGACTGGCTACGCAGCCCATCGCCTGCCAGAGGAATGGTGCCGGCGCGACAACGTTCTGACTCGCATTCGGAAACCCGAGCGAACCGAGCGCAGATACCGTCGATTCGGCGTCCGCCGTTGGAAGGATGCGCTGCCCGAGGCTGGAGCGGTGTTCAACGGAGGCGTGTCGAAACGGCACCTCGTCGGCACCAACACGCAAGGGCTCATCCAGTTCGCTGCGATGACGCGGCGAGCAGAAATGGCCCACTGGATGGCTGCGCTGGTCTCCCCGTTGTTCGCGCTGTGGAACCCGGCGTGGATCGCTGTCGTGATGGTCGTCTACGGCGTGGGTGTCAACGCGCCGTTCATCGCCATCCAACGCTACAACCGCGCTCGGTTGTTGCGGCTCGTCGCCCGGCGGGAAAGCCGCGCCGACCCTTCCGCAACCGACTGATCGCTGGGGACCTGTTCGGCGACTCGGTCGGCCGCCTGACGGCGCAGATCACCGCGAACTACGGGCAGCAACATGCCATAGGGCTCACCGCCGAAGAGGTGGTGGATCTCGTGCGAGTCGCGCAGCCAGTCGAGCCCTGCGCGGTCGTCGATGGGGCAGGCGAGACGCCGGTGGATGTACACCTCGTGCACTGCCAGATACACCATGCCGTAGGCGGTGATTCCGCCGCCCAACCAGTAGAGCCACGTGGTCGACGTGAGGGATGCGGTCAGGAACACAGCGAAGCCGACCGACGAGAAGAACACTGGAAACAGGTCGTTCTTCTCAAGGCGGCCGGTGGCCGGACGGTGGTGACTGCGGTGCCACCGCATACCGAACCCGTGCATGACCCAGCGATGCGTTGCGTAACTCACACCCTCCATCGCCGCGAACCCACCAAGCGCCACGAGCACGTAGCCGAGTTTCACAGGGCCTCCCTTTGGCCGGCTCGGTCCCACAGCAGGATGACCATGGTCAGCAACGCAAACGCGTACGCGTACTCCTCGAGCAGGATGTCCCAAATGGGCCGGATGCCTGTCGTTTGCGTGTCGTCGTAGATGACGATCGGCGCGGACAGTTTGGTCAGCCAACCGTCAACCGCGACCATGAAGCCGAACACGATCAGCATCGACACGTAGTAGGCGCGAGACCGGAAGAGGCCTGAGCGGAACCAGAGCAGTTCGGCTGCGACGACCAGCACGGCGGCAACCAATGCGAGAGCGGGATAGATGGGCATCATCGACTTCTCAGCCACGTCTGCACGGGGGTGGTGCCCGCCATGACCTTGCGAACCGACTCAAGGGTCAGCAGGGTGCACACAGGAATCGTCACGAAGAAAAGGAACTCCTCCGCCACCATCCCGCCTGGCAGGGTCCAGCCGATCGTGTAGTCAGGGTTGAACGACCAGGTGCCACGATGCGTCGCCCACAGATCCCAGATCACGAAGACCGCAAGCACCGGCAGCACGGCACCGGCAAGCCGCCGCGGTTGGCGCCACACACGAGCGCCGAACAAGAACTCCAGTGGCAATGTGAGCACGAGGCAGCCAACCATGAGACCGGCGTACTGCAATCTGGCCATGCGTGCAGGATAAGGGAGGTGCAGGGAAGAGAGCTAACGGACCTCCACATCAGCAACTCATCGCGTGTGGCGCGTGTGACCGAAGAACGAGTGTCCCTTACCTGAACCGGGGGCGGTTCACCTCCGCGAAGGCGTCGACGGGACCGTCGGCGCCTGACCAACTGACTTTCGCCACTGGCATGGAGCGCCTCCCGCGCACCATGATGCAACTGATGGATCTTCCTCTCACACGCGTCGTCATCCACGGGCACGAGGTCAGCTACCGGCGCAGCGGCACCGGGCCCACTGTGCTGCTGTTGCACGGGCTCGCCGGGAGTTCGCTCACCTGGCGCGCCGTGCACGAGCAACTCGCACTCACTCACGATGTCATCGCACCCGACATGCTCGGCCACGGGGAGTCGGCGAAACCGGTGGGTGACTATTCACTGGGCGCCTTCGCCAGCGGTCTGCGTGACTTCTTGGCAGCGATCGACGTGCCGAGCGCCACGATCGTCGGCCATTCCTTCGGCGGTGGTGTCGCAATGCAATTGGCCTACCAACACCCCGAACTCTGCGACCGACTGGTGTTGGTGGGCAGCGGCGGCCTCGGTCGTGAGGTGAGCTGGTTGCTGCGCATGGTGACCCTTCCTGGCGCCGAGCATCTGATGCCGTTGATGTTTCCGCGTGTGGTGGCGGACCGCGGCAACGACCTGGGGCGCCTGTTCAACAAGCTCGGGTTCAGCGCGCCACGGCTGGGCGAGATGTGGCGTTCATACTCATCGCTCGCGGGCACCGAGAACCGCAAGGCATTCGTGCGAACGATCCGAGGTGTCATCGAGCCCGGCGGCCAGACCGTCAATGCACTCGACCGTCTCTACATGGCTGCACACCTGCCCACGCTGATCGTGTGGGGCGAGCGCGACGACATCATTCCGGTCGCTCATGCGCATGCGGCGCACGAGGCCATCCCAGGTAGCCAGCTGTGCCTACTGGACGGCGTCGGCCACTTCCCGCATGCCGAGGCACCGCAACGGTTCCACGATGCTCTCACCAGTTTTTTGGCGACCACAGAGCCCGGCGTCGCCAGCCCGGGCGGATTGCGCCAACTCCTCCACGTCGGGTAGCTCGCCTCGGGGCTTGTCGCTCCGGAAACCTCTAGGGTGAGCGGATGTCCGAAGAACGAGTATCCGTCACCCGTCGTATTGCTGCCCCTTCCGCCGCGATCTATGCATTGGTCACCGACCCCGCCGGGCACGTCGCCATCGACGGGTCGGGCATGCTCGAAGCGGCCCCTGACTCGCGCCCGATCACCGCTGTTGGCGACACGTTCGACATTGCGATGGACCGCACCCCGCTGAACGACATCCCCGGCCTCGTCAAGTACTCCGTTCGCAACACGGTGACCCAGCTCGAGCCCGGCCGGCTCGTCGAGTGGACCATCGGCGCGATCGACCAGCCGCCGCTCGGCCACGTCTACGGCTGGCAGCTCGACGCAATCGACGACAACACCACTGACGTCACCAACTACTGCGACTGGACCAACATCGTCGACGGCCTGCGTGCCGCTGGCCGCACCTGGCCAATCGTCCCCGTAGAGATGCTCGAAGCCAGCCTCACCAAGCTGGCAGCTCTCGTCACCAACCCCTGACCCCGCTACCCGGTGGCAGCGTTGTAGGCCTGGGTCAATAGGTCTTGCAGGGGCTCGTCGAAGTCGGCGGGCGTGGCCAGGTTGGCGGTGTGCCAGAACCGGCTGTGGTACTCCGTGACCTTGCGCGTGATCGTGCGATGGCGGGCACTGCGGCCGAGCGCGAACGACATGGCGACCCAGTTCTGCATTGGGCGCAGTTCGGCGAACTTGTGCGGGTTCTTCAAGAACACACCCACCGACACGATGTCGGTATGCACCGGACCGACGGTCGCAAGGTGGACCATCACCGCATCGAACACGGGGCGTTCGTGTGCCGGACCGGTCGCGAAGTACTCGTCGAGCGTCAGCCCGGGCGCGCAATCGTGAGACTGCCGCGTCCGCTCGAAGAGCCGGCCGCACGTCGGGCAGATCCATCCACGCACCCTCGAAGCGTAGACACGAAGACGCCTCCCGGGTCTACGATCACGGACACTCACGGCGCGTGAGCAACGAACAGAGGGCGGACGTGATGCGGCGAAAACGCACACAACTGATCGTGGCGGCGGGTTTCATCGCGGCCGGGGTTTGGGCGCCGCACGTCGCTAATGCTGGCCCCTCGGGTGGAGCGCTTCCCCCGCAGCTGGTGCTCGAAATCTTTGTCGCCGATGACGAACTGGTTCCGTACGACGTGCTCGCAGTCGCCTTGAACGTCACCGTCGTCGACCCCGTTGCCGACGGCTTCCTCACCGTGTATCCATGCGACGAGGCTGAGCCGGGCACTTCGAACTTGAACTATCGGGCAGGCGTCGCCGTGCCCAACGCAGTCATCTCCAGGGTCGACTTCGACGGATACGTGTGCGTTGCGACCTCCGCCGCAACCGACGTCATCGTCGACGTGGCCGGCTACTTCCCAGCCGGCTCGCCGCTGACGCCACTCGACAACCCCGAACGAATTCTGGACACACGCAACGGCATCGGCGCACCTGCAACTCGGGTGCTCGCGGGCAACACGCTCGAGTTCCAAGTCGGCGGCCGGCTCAGCACGCCCGCGGACGCATCGGCCGCAGTCATCAACGTGACCGCAGTCAATGCCAGCGCAGCCGGCTTCGCCACCGTGTACCCGTGCGGCCAACCGGTGCCTAACGCGTCGAACCTCAACTTCGCCGTCGGCCAGACCGTACCCAGCCTGGTCATCGCCCGGCTTGGCACCGGCGGCAAGGTGTGCGTGCAGACCACCGCCACCATCGACATCCTCGCCGACGTCTCGGGCTACTTCCCCGCTGGAACCGTCGGCTACACCGCGATCGACAACCCCGAGCGCATCCTTGATACGCGCAACGGCACCGGTGCGCCTATCGGTCGCGCCCGCGCCAACAGCGAACTGGGCTTTCAGGTGGTCGGCAAGGCCGGCGTGCCCGCAACCGCCACTGCGGTGGTGCTGAACGTGACGGCCACACAGGCGTCGGCAGCTGGCTTCACGACCGTGTACGCGTGCGGCACTGCCGTTCCGAACGCATCCAACCTCAACTTCCGCCCTGCGGCAGACGTACCCAACCTGGTGATCGCCAAGATCGGCGCCGACGGCCGCGTCTGCACGAAGTCATCAGCCGATGTGGGCCTGATCGCCGACGTCGCCGGCTACTTCGAAGGGGCCGACGCATACGTGCCACTCGACAGCCCTCACCGCGCCGCCGACACCCGCGAGGACGGCGAGCTTCGCTGCAACCTCGCCATCTCGCACATGGTGAACAACTCAGTCAAAGTGACCGACCTCAAAACCGGCGCCCAACGAACCGTCTCGCACCCGCTGATGGTCGAGCCGACGTATAACAACCGCACGGCCATCCTGGAGGACTGCTCCGGCTTCATCGCCGTTGTGAAGTCCGCGTCTCCCGGCCTCTGGGACATTGCAGAGTTCCACTTCGACGGACAGGCGACCACCGTGTGGGCAGCACGCACTCTTCCGACGAAGCTTGTGGTTCTCGATGACGGTACGGCGCTGGTCATGGACGACACCACCATCTCTGATGCACGAACCAAGCAAGTTCTCGTCAACTACGGCGGGTCCTTGCCGGGCATTCCTTCGTACTCGACGCACTATCCAATCGACGTCACGGCCGACGGCATCGCTGTGCTGCAGTCCAAGAACGGCGGCTTCCCGGGAGGGTTGGAGTACTACTACGTCTACGACGGCTACCTCCTCTGGACTGGCCCAGCACCGCAGAGCAATGGACAGGACGCACTCGCCAGCGTCTCGCGCTACGGCACCTACATGTCGACGGTGGTCGGCAGCATGTACGCCGGCAGATTCTCTGTCGAGACAATTGACGGAGTTCGGGTGGTCACCAGCCCATTCACCATCACTTCATGGGGGTTGGTCACCAGTTTTTACGAGTGGGTCAGCGACGGGACGATGCTGGTCTGCGATGGCGCCTACAGCACTGCCGTGTACCGCTGGGACATCTTCTCGACTCCGACATTGCTCTACGACAACGGCGGCTGCCCGGCGACTGCGGGCTAGGGCTGCGTCGCTGCATTGGCCAGCTGGCAAGCTGGGCGCTGGGTAGTCGAGAGGGGTGCGAGTGACGCGGTTACATATGGTGAGCGAGGGGCAGGGCAGTCCGCCGATCGTGTTCATTCACGGTCTCGGGATGACCGCTGACACGTGGTCGGCCTGCATGGCTCTGCTACGCGAACGCCACCATGTGGTCGCCATCGACCTGCTCGGTCACGGCGGTTCGCCGGTCCCTGAGGACCCCGCCGAATACACCCGCGACCGCGCTCTCGCCGACATCGACGAAGTGCTCGCAACACTCGGCGAACCAGCAGTGTTGGTGGGGCACTCGCTGGGCGGCTACCTGGCGCTCGCCCACGCGGCCACGCGCCTCGGCGTGGACCGCGGCATCGTCGTGCTCAACACCGGCCCCGGGTATCGCGACCCTGAGAAGCGTGAGGGTTGGAACGAGCGATCGCGCCGCAACGCTCACCGCTTCGGTGTGCCCGTGCAGGTGACGGAGCTGAACCTGCAGCACGACTCGGTGGTGATGGATCGGCTCGCCGAGATCCCCACACCCACGCTGGTGTTGGCCGGCTCAGCCGATCGGCCCGAGTACACCTCGTCGGGCGAGTACCTTCAGCGCAAGATGCCCTCGGCACGACTGCAGGTCATCGACGGGGGCGAGCACTCGATGCACGAGACCACTCACGCACCCGACATCGCCGCTGCAATCGAAGCCTTCATCGACAACCTCTAAAAAACGACAGGACTCGCCATGACCGATCTCCCCATCCCTGACCTCCCAACGACAATGCGCCAGATCCACTCGCTCGTCACAAGCGACGGTCGCCTGGAACTCTCGATCGCTGTCGTCCCCATGCCGGTACCCGCCGCGCATGAGGTCCTGGTGCGCGTCGAGGCCGCGCCGATCAACCCCTCCGACCTCGCGTTGCTGCTCGGTATGGCCGACGTGTCGCAGGCCACCACCACCGGCACCGGCGACTCCACCGTGCTCACCGCCCCAATCCCGCCAGCACTGTTCAAGGGCCTCACCGCACGTGTCGGCGAGCCGATGCCCGTGGGCAACGAGGGCGCCGGCACAGTGGTCGCCGCGGGCGACTCGCCCGAGGCGCAGGCACTGTTGGGTAAGTTGGTCGGCTTCGTCGGCGGTGCCACGTACGGCGAGTACCGCGCTGCGACCGCGTTCATGTGCATGGAGCTTCCCGAGGGCACGACGGCAGCGCAGGGTGCCTCGTGCTTCGTCAACCCGCTGACTGCGCTGAGCATGGTCGAGAACATGCGGATGGACGGCCACACGGCCCTCGTGCACACCGCCGCCGCATCAAACCTCGGCCAGATGTTGAACCGCATCTGCATCGACGAGGGCGTGCAGTTGGTCAACATCGTGCGCCGTCCAGAGCAGGCAGACATCTTGCGCGAAATCGGCGCCGAGTACATCGTCGACTCCAGCTCGCCGACGTTCCTCGACGACCTCACGCAAGCACTCATCACCACCGGCGCGACCATCGCGTTCGACGCAATCGGCGGCGGCAAGTTGGCCGGCCAGATCCTCGCCTGCATGGAAGCCGCCGCCAACTCGAAAGCCACCGAGTACAGCCGGTACGGCAGCGACGTCTTCAAGCAGGTCTTCATCTACGGCGGCCTCGACCGCGGGCCCACCGAACTCACCCGCAACTTCGGGCTCTCATGGAGCCTCAGTGGTTGGCTGCTGACGCCGTTCCTGGGCAAGCTGGGGCTGGAAGGCATGCTGCGGTTGCGCCAGCGAGTCTCCGATGAACTGACCACCACCTTCATCAGCCACTACACCGACGAGGTTTCGTTGACGGGCGTGCTCGGCGTCGAAGCAGCACAGACCTACGCCAAGCAAGCCACCGGACAGAAGTTCCTCATCCGCCCAAACGCTGGCTAGACCTCAGCGAGAGTCACCACATTCAGCGCTCCGCGCTGAACAGTTGCGGCGACTGGGCGACGCACCCCATTGCGCCACACTGCGGCTGCGGGCGTGGCCTCCAGGTTGGCGAGCCATTGCGAGTTGCCGCGCACCGTGCTGACCGTGACGTTCTCACCGGTGCGGAAAGCGACGACCGGAACCGAGCGAGTCAAGCCGCTCTTGCGGCCCGTCGTCTCAACGACGACCAGACCGAGGCCCACCGGTAGCGGAGCGGCAAAACCTGCGCGAACCGCAGGCAGCAAAACGGAGTTGAGGGCGCGAAACCCGGACTGAACGAAAGAGCACGGCATGTGTACTGCAACCGGCGCCATGCCACGCTTGTTCCCCCACGTTCTGGTCAGTCCGATTCGACTCCAGTCGCGCTGGAACCCGCCGACTATCCGGGCGTCGACGTCGGCGACGAGTTGCCGATCAACATCGTCGGTTGCTACCCCATCCACGACGAGGAACGTCTCTACATCGGCACCCACGGGCTCGAAGCATTTCGGGAGCAAGAGTGGGACCCGTTCGACGTGCTGCGTGAGCCCGCCGTCGGGCCTAGCTTGGACATATGAGCAGACTCGAGGACATTGGTGAACGCGACGGCTGGCGCTGCTGGCTGTGCGACGAGCCTGTCGACCCGAAGATGTCGGTGAACGATTCTCGCGGGCCCAGCCTTGATAGCCGCATCACGAAGGCGAAGAGCAAGGGAATGGCGCCCGGCAGCACCGACCGTTTGGCCCACCGCGGATGCAACACCAAGAAGGGTGCAATCGCTGCCGTGGTCGCGTGGCCAAGCCATCTGTTCGTTGGTGACCCGGCACCGATCATCACTGCCGTCGACCGCCTACAACGCAAGGGTGGTCGCGAGATCATGGCCCGCTGCCCCACCCAAGGTGATGCGAAGGACGCCGCCACGTGGCTGTCCGGGCGAGTTGGCCGCCTGGCACCGGACCTGGGCGCGACCGCCGAGGTGGAAGCGGGCGGCGGTCAGTTTCTGCTGGTCTTGCGCGCTGGCGCGTAGCGCCCGCCGATCATCTGGCTGTAGGGCCATGCGGCGCGGGGCGGTCTTGCGAGAGCCACCGACTTGACCGAGGTGTGATCGACGGGCTGATATCAGTATTCACCCGCGCGTCCAACGCGTCCAGTCAATCTTTTCATCAGGATTGATGGAGTTCAGGAATCCGTTGCGCCCACGCATCGAACTGTTCACGCAAAGAGACCCGGGTGAGTTCGTCGACGAAGGCGACGTCGAGCGCGTGAAGGTTGCACGCCCACAGCTCGGGCAATGTCAGACCCAACTCGCGTATGCATGACAGCCATTCCTCCGACAACGTGATGTCGGAGATGGTCGTGTCGTCGGTGTTGATCGTGACGGGCACGCCGGCGCGTAGCAGGGACACCAGCGGATGGTCGGCGAACGTTGCCACCGTGCCGGCCTGCACGTTGCTGGTCGGACACAAGTCGAGGGTGACATTGCGTTCGATCAACTCCGCGATCAATGTGGGGTCGCTTGCCGCGCTTGCACCGTGCGCGATCCGATCCGGCCGCAATTCCAACGCTCGCCGCACGAGCGCCCCGTCGTCCAGCAGTTCACCAGAGTGCACCGTCAACCCAAGGCCTCCGGCGCGCGCAACCTCGAACGCTTCGCCGTGAATCGTCGGGTCGGGATGCGCGAGCTCGAAGCCGGCCAGATCGAAGCCGGTCACGCCGGCGCCGTGATGCCGAACGGCCGCGCGCGCGACCGACACGTTGAACGCCGGGTCCGCGGAACGCATCGCCACCACGGTGAGGCGCACCTCCACGCCGAGTCGTTCGGCAGCTTTCGACGCAGCCGCGGCAACCGTTGAGATCACGTCGTCAAGTGAGAGGCCCGCCTCCAAATGGACTGCGGGTGCCCACTTCAGCTCCATGTAGCGCACGTTGTCTGCAGCCTTGTCCTCCACCAGGTCGGTGGTGATACGAGCGAGCGCCTCGGGAGACTGCATCAGCTGCAACGGCAGTTCAAACGACTTCAACAATTCGGCCTGCGAGCCGGGGTTTGCCGGCGCGACCAGGGCGGCAAACATCCCGTCCCATGTGCGCGGCGCGTCGACGCCGAACTGGGCTGCCAGGTCGAGTGCCGTCTGCGGCCGAAGGCATCCGTCCAGGTGCAGGTGCAGCTCCGCCTTCGGCATTGCGTGAACCATTCGCCGCACCGCACTTGTCACACCACCCATGCCCACAACCTAAAGGACAACCTTACGAGTTCTCATTCCTGTCGCGGGCCTGACCTCCATTTTTGGTTGTCACGGCCGCGACAGGTACGCGAAGTTGGCGCGTGTCACAGCTGGACCCAGATGCCCGATTGGGCCGTACGGTGAAGAACGTGACGGATACGCACCAGGTTCCCCTTTCGGTCCTCGACCTGACAGTGGTCAACGACGGCCAATCCAGCGGCGAGGCATTGCAGACCACGGCCGCCCTTGCCCGTGCCGCGGATCGGTTGGGCTTCAAGCGCTTCTGGGTGGCCGAGCACCACAACATGCCCAGCGTCGCCTGCACCTCGCCAACCGTGTTGATTGCGCATCTCGCCGCCGTTACCGAACGCATCCACGTCGGGTCCGGCGGCGTCATGCTGCCCAACCACGCGCCGCTTGTCGTGGCCGAACAGTTCGCCCTGCTGGAGAGCCTGCACCCGGGACGCATCGATGTCGGCGTCGGCCGGGCACCCGGCACCGACCAACGCACGGCCGCCGCGCTCCGCCGATCGACCGAGCTACTGGGTGCCGACAACTTCCCGCGCGACTTCATTGATCTGATGGGTCTGCTGGGCGACCCGCGCACCGCCACCGGGCTGTGGGACCAGTTCAAGGCCACGCCCGCGGCCACGAGCTCCCCGGGCATTTTCCTCCTGGGCAGCAGCGACTACAGCGCCCGCTTCGCAGCCCAGCTCGGCCTGCCATTCGGCTTCGCCCACCACTTCGATATGGGCGGCACCCTGCACGCGGCCGAGTTGTATCGGTCTCTGTTTCAGCCCTCGCATGTGCTCGACGAGCCCTACCTCATCGTCACCGCCAACGTGCTGGCCGCCGACACTCGTGAGGACGCCGACTGGCACTCCGCGCCCGGTCGACTGACTGCGCTCGGCCGTCGCACGGGGCGGTTCATTCGACTGCCGTCACCGCACGACGCGTCGGTTCACCCTGACATGGCCGAGGCGAACCGCCTGCCCTCAAGCCGCCTTGTTGGCGCCCCCGACACGGTCATTCCGGACCTACAGAACCTCGTCGCCCGCACCGGCGCCAACGAGCTGATGGTCACGTCGGTCGCATACGACCTCACCGCCCGTATCCGCAGCATCGAGCTCCTCGCAAAGCACTGGCCGATCCGCTCCGATTCCTGACGAGCTTCGACTTCATCGAGCGGCGCGGCGCCGCGTCGTAATGCACTCGCAGCGCCTCACCCTGGGCCACCTTCGCGGCGTGATCCATCCCGGCCGCCGCTGGACGAGAGCGAACTGCTTGAGCGAGTGCTGACCGGGCAACGATGAGGCCCGCAAGGCTTAGAGCTTGGTGAACTTGCGGGTGGACAGAGTGGCGAAGCCGAACAGAATGACGGCCGACCAGACAAGCGAACGAACCACGAACCAGGTGGTGCTGTGGCCCAGCAGCGCCTCGGTGTCGCCGCCCAGGACAAGCGCTCGCACCGCGCCGACCATTGCCGTCACCGGCTGGTTCTCGGCGAACGGCTGCAGCCAGCCCGGCATCGATTCCACCGGCACGTATGCGCTGCTGACGAAGATCAATGGGAACACAGAAAAGCTGACACCCTGCGCGGCCTGCGCCGAACCGGAGATGAGACCGAGGAAGATCTGCAGCCAGCTGAATGCAGCCGCGAACAGGATGCACAACGCCAGCGCTGCGAGAGCGCCGAGCACACCACCGTGAATGCGGAAGCCGACCATGACACCGACCACCAGGGTGACAAACGTGCCCCACGTGATCAGCGCGGTGTCGGCAAGCGACCGACCCAGCAGCACTGCGCCACGCGGCACCGGCAGTGAACGCATGCGGTCGAACATTCCCGTCTCCGCGTCCTCCGCAACGCCGACGGCTCCCGTGGAGAACAGCCCGCTGATCGCGGCCAGCGCCGGAATCAGAAAGTCGACGTAGGCCACCGGACCCGTTTGGATCGCGCCACCGAAGACGAAGCGGAAGATCAACAGGAACATCACCGAGGTGACGGCGCTGACGATGAGCAGCTGCGGTGTGCGTATGAACTGACGCACCGTGCGACCCGCATACGTGCTTGCCGTCGCCCACGCGGACGGCGGGTGCGACGGGGGTGTGATGCTGGACAGCATTCCTGCGTTGCGGCTCATTCGGTGGCTCCGGTTCCGGTGAGGGAGAGAAAGACTTCGTCGAGGGTGGGACGGCGCAGACCAATGTCGTCCAGGCCGATTCCACGCTCGGAGATCAGGCGCACCGCCGTGGCCAGCGACTCGGTGCCCGACGCAACGGGCACCGCAACACGGCGAGCGGGCTCGTCGACGTGCGGGGGTTCGGTGCCCAGCGGCGCCAGAATCTCGGTCACTACTCCGAGGTCCGATCCGTGCTGCACGCGCACCTCAACGACATCGAGGCCCGCCTGCGACTTCAGCTCCGTCGGAGTACCGGTGGCAATGGCACGACCGTGGTCGATGATCACAATGTGGTCGGCCAACTGGTCGGCTTCCTCCAGATACTGCGTCGTCAGCAGCACATCGGTGCCGCCAGCAACCAGCGAACGAATCGACTCCCACAGCTCGATGCGCGTGCGAGGGTCGAGACCGGTGGTTGGTTCGTCGAGCAGCAGGATTCGCGGCGAGCCGACCAGGCTTGCGCCAAGGTCGAGCCGGCGACGCATGCCACCGCTGTAGCCCTTGACGGCGCGGTCCGCATCCTCCTCCAGGTGAATCTCCGCCAGCACCGCCGCGGCCGCGGCCTTGGCAGCCGGCGTCGGGTGGCCAAACAGCCGGGCGATCATCACCAGGTTCTCGCGACCCGTGAGCGCAGGCTCGACGGCGGCCGTCTGCCCGGCGAGACCGATGACCCGGCGCACCTGCTCAGGGTTCGCAATCGCATCGATACCGGCCACGCGCAAGGAGCCCGAGTCTGGCTTCAGCAAGGTGGCAACGGCCTTCACGAACGTGGTCTTGCCGGCACCGTTGGGCCCGAGGATGGCGGTGACTTTGCCAGCAGGGGCGACAAGGTCGAGCCCCGCGAGCGCGTGCACAAGACCCTTCTTCTCGGACCCGTACTGCTTCGTGAGGCCGTGGGCCTCAATGGTGGGTGCAACGCTGGAGCTCATCGGCACATTCTGCCGGGCAAGCCGACCAAAGGGCCTGGCCAGTTCGAGCGATTCGGTTCGCGATCTTGCGCCTGTGGCGACCTGGCGCCGAATGGGCAATGATGGGGCACCACCCGGCGGAGGCAGGAGACAATTCATGAAGCAGCTCACGGGGCTCGATGCGAGTTTTCTCTACATGGAGACAGAGACCACATTTGGTCATGTCTGCGGATTGGCCATCTACGAGCGGCCGACCCCGGAGTTCGATCCATACCCCGTTGTCTACGAACGGTTTGGCGCGCTGGTCGGCCAGGCCGAACCGATGCGGCGCAAGTTGGTCGAAGTGCCGTTCTCGCTCGACCATCCATGGTGGATCGACGACGCCGACTTCGACCTCGAATACCACGTCCGCCACATCGGCCTGGCGCCGCCCGGCGGGGCCGACCAGCTGACCGAGCAGGTGTCGCGCATCGTTGGTCGCAAGATGGACCGCACCCGCCCGCTGTGGGAGGTGTACGTCATCGAAGGTCTCGGTGACGGCCGATGGGCGATGCTCACCAAGCTGCACCACGCCACCATCGACGGGGCGGCGGGCATGATCTTGCTGAACATGCTCACCGACACAGATCCCAACACCCCTGCCCACGAGGCGGTCGAGTGGAAGGCCGAGCAGCCGCCCAGCCAGAGCGAGCTGTTGCAGCACACGCTGCACAACCTGCTCACCAACCCGGTGAAGGGTGCGCGCATGCAGCTGAAGTTGGTGCGCAACCTGGCCGAGACGCTCGGCGTCAACAGCGTCAGTCGTGCAGCCAGCTCCGCTCGCGATGCAATCAAGAACATGGTGGGCGCCAGTAGTGGCGCAGTCCCCCAGAACGAGCGGCTCATCACGCTGCCGCTGACGCCGGCACCGGCAACACCGTGGAACAAGCCGATCACCGCACACCGCCGCTTCGCCATGCGCGGCACGTCGCTGGAGAACCTCAAGGCTCTCAAGAACGCCACCGGTGGCACGCTCAACGACGTTGTCATGGCCATTTGCGCAGGCGCGCTGCGCGAGTACCTCATCAAGCACGACGCGCTGCCCGACAAGCCGCTGCGAGCGATGGTGCCCGTCAGCATCCGCACCGGCGACGAGACCGACGTGTGGACCAACCGGGTGTCCAGCATCATCGCCGACCTGCCCACGAACTGCGCCGATCCGTTGGAGCGTGTTGCGTTGTGTCGCGAGGCGATGGCGGCCGCGAAACGTCAACTGGAATTGGTGCCAGCGGAAACGTTGATCGACGTCACGCAAACCTCGTCACCATTGGTGGCGGTGGCGGCGCTGCGGCTGATGTCGCGCATGTCCAACCGGATGATCATGCCTGCGAACCTGACCATCTCGAACGTGCCAGGCCCGCGCCAGCCGCTCTACTTCGGTGGCGCCAAGCTCGACGCATACGTGCCGGTGTCGATTGTCACCGACGGCATGGGACTGAACATCACGGTGCACAGCTACCTCGACCGAATGGACTTCGGCATCATCGCTGCACGCGAATTGGTGCCCGATGTCTGGGACATGGCCGACATGCACATCGCCGAGATCGGTCGTCTGTTCGAGGCCACTGGCGCCGAATGGGCGGTGCCCCAGGAAGCCCCGCCGATGCGACGTGGCAGCACCCACGTCAAGCCAGTCCCGCGTCGGCGCCCCGCTCCAACAGCAGCTGCCGCCGCCGCTCCAGCGAAGTCAGCCACGAAGGTCGCAGTCGCCACCAAGGCGCCGGCAGAGAAAGCTGCGCCCACCAAGAAGGCTGCACAGAAACGAGCTCCGGCGAAGAAAGCTGCAGCCAAGAAGCCAGCGTCCAAAAAGGCGAAGTGACGCGGTGTCGGTTTCGTGACCTGGGCCTATGAGAAGAAAGCGCGTCACTTCGGCGGCGCGACGATGCAGCCATGATCACCGATCTCAATGCGGCGGCGCTGTCGGAAGCGATCCATGCGCGCGAGGTGTCGTGCCATGAGGTGATGGCTGCGTACCTCGACCGCATCGACGAGCAGAACCCGGCCGTCAAC
>JANOYI010000306.1:0-5198 GCA_031428795.1 Ilumatobacteraceae bacterium
GCCGCACCTGGAGCGGGCACACATCGTGTCGCAGCCTTGGGCATGGCCGCACACACGCGTCCACTTCCAGATGCTCGAAGTCTAGCGTCCGCCGCCTGGCCAGGCGAGGAAGGGCATGTTGACAACGATCGGCTTCGGCTCAACCGTCACCAGACCATTCTTCTCTGCCTCCAGGACCGCAGCCGCCGAGGTCAATTCGACCGCCTGCGCTGGATCGGTCCACGTGACGATGTGTAGCCGGCGCAGGGGCGAGTAGCCCGCGCTGCCAGGCGGATTGTCAAAGACATCGACCTGGAAACCAAGAGGCCCCATCCCTTTGGGGCCATTGGCGAACACGTAGGCAATGGCCGTCGCGCTTTCCGGTATCTCGGCCAGCGACGGGACGTGCAGGACCGGCGAGCTCATCATGTCGGTCAGCAGCTCGGCGGTCTCCGCATCAGAGGTTTCCGTATGGATGAATCGGATCTCCTCCTCTTCGGCATAGGCAAGGCCAGCAGGGATGGAAGGAACGTCACCCATGTCCATGTCCATGTCGGTTGTCGGAGTGGAGGCTTCGGTGGCTGCAGGCTCGGTCGGAGCGGTGACCTCCGCAGCCGACGCGCAGGCCGATAAAGCGCCCATCGCCACCACGAATGAAGTCAGGAAACGGACCTTTGCGATCATGATGATTTACCTCTTCAATGTGGATGACTTCGATGATGCGTACTGTACGGGCGCAGCGAGCCTCAGCCCGGGGCTCGGACGCAGAAGCTTGTGGGAATGCATCCACACGGATTGCCTGCGTCCGGTCCGTCAGCCCCTCCGCTAACAGTGACAGAGCGAACTATCCAGCCCGGGTCCTCCTGCACGTTGGAATCAAACGCCCCGGCCGGAGGCGACTGCCTGGATTCTCAAGTCGATGTCACTCGGCTCCCGAATCGTTGTCCGCCACCCACTACTCACTACCCGTGCTCAGTCGCGTGACCGGCCGTCCGGGCGTGCTTCTCGGCTCCAAGTCGCTGGGGCTCTCATTTCCGAGACTGCGCACAGCTGTTGCCGGTGAGGTTTGGTGATCAGTGGCGCGAATTGGGGGTAAATGGTTGACTATGGTGATTTGTGAGGGCAGAATGGGGGCTTGTGGGGATCTCGGGCGTGCGCCGCCGTGATCTGCGTTCTCACTGGCAGGTGCTGAGTCGACGAGAGGTGGTGTCACGAGATGTTGTTCGTAGGGGCGTTTGAACGTCAGCTCGACGACAAGGGCCGCCTTGCGCTGCCGGCAACTTTCCGCGACCGCCTCGGCGAGCACTGCTATCTCGCGAAGGGCCAGGACAAGTGCGTCACCGTGGTGCCTTCGGAAACCTTCGAGGAGGAAGCGGACGCATTGGCGGCACGCGTACGCCTCGGCGAGGTCAGCCGCAACCAGCTTCGCGCCCTCGCCTCCTCCGCAATTCTCGTGTCGCTCGACAAGCAGGGCCGGGTCAACCTCGATGATCAATTGCGCCATTACGCCGACCTCGCCCTCGGCGAGCCCGTCACCGTCGCCGGCAGCTTCGACCGTCTTGAGCTGTGGTCACCGCAGCGCTTCGCACTCATCGACGACCACGGCACTCACCAGCTCACCGGCCCGGACCTGGCCGGCAGCGAGTGATCGTTCACAACAAGCAACTCGCGTTCCCGAACACGTTCACGACAACGACAACGACAACGACAACGACAACAGAGGAGGATGAGGCAGCACCACGAACAGGCCCCGCACACCGCATCACTGAGACACCGATCAATCATGATCGTCCGCCCATCTGCAGCCTTCCGGCCAGCACGATGGACAGCCCACTTCCGCCCGCTGCCGTTTCGCACGACCGGGGAGACATCCCGGCGGCAACCGCGAACCGGTGGGCTGCAGATGGACGGACGATTCCCCAGGTCAGTTCGCAATGAGAGACGTACCCTTCCACCACCTGCCAGTGATGGTCCACGAAATCGTGGCCCTCTACGAGCAAGTGCCACCCGGGTTCGTGCTTGACGCCACGCTGGGCGGGGGTGGCCACGCCGAGCAACTGCTTGATCGCTGGCCTCATGTGAAGGTTCTCGGCATCGATCGCGACGAATACGCACTTGCCGCCGCGCAAGCCCGTCTCGCCCGCTTCGGTGATCGATTGCGCGTGTACCACTGCCGGTTCGATCGCCTCGAAGAAGCCATGGAAGCACTCTCCATCGAATCCCTGTCCGGAGCCCTGTTCGACCTGGGTGTCAGCTCACCGCAGCTCGATGTCGCCGAGCGTGGGTTCAGCTACCGCAACGATGCACCCCTGGACATGCGAATGGATCAGACGCAACCGTGGTCGGCCTCCGATGTCGTCAATGGTTACCCGGCCGACCAGCTTGCTCGCGTACTGCAGCAGTACGGGGACGAGCGGTTTGCCCGTCGCATTGCGGCCGCAATCGTCGCCGCCCGCCCCATTCAAACCACCGCTCACCTCGCAGAAGTGGTCGTGTCGGCAATTCCGGCGCCGGCGCGCCGCACCGGCGGCCACCCGGCCAAGCGCACGTTTCAGGCCATTCGCATCGAGGTCAACGGTGAGCTTGATGCACTGCCGGCTGCGCTGGATGCGGCGATGGATCGCACCGTCCCCGGTGGCCGCGTGGCCGTGCTCTCGTATCACTCGGGCGAGGACCGAATCGTGAAAGAACACATGCGGTCGGCAGCGACAGGCGACTGCCCATGCCCACCGGAGCTGCCGTGTGTGTGCGACGCAGTGCAGACCGTGCGTCTGGTGCGCGGCGTGCCCAAGACACCTTCGAAGGACGAACAAAGTAGCAATCGGCGAGCAGCAAGCGCACGGCTCAGGGCGGTCGAACGAATCGTCGACACACCCACGCGCGGCTGGCGCTAGAACACCACATTCACGGCAGGACAGAGGTACGCAACATGGCAATGGCAGCTCGCAGTGAGCGAGTAACGACAGTTCGCAGCAGGGTCCATGGTGGCGGGGCTGAGGCGCGCGTCATGGTGAAGCGAACAGCCGCTGTCGCTCATATCGCACCGCGCCCGCAGTTGGTTGTGGTTCCTCGTCAACGCCGTACGGCTCGTCTCATCGCCGCCGGCTGCACCGTGGTGTTCGGACTGATGCTGGGAGCCGCTGCGTTCCAAACGCAGCTGGCCAGTCGCCAGCTCACGATGGACACGCTCGACCGCGACATTCGCAACGCTCACGAGACGTACGACGTGCTCCGCCGTGAGCGTGCAGAACTTCGATCACCAGGTCGTCTCTCGCAAGAGGCCAACAAGCTGGGCATGGTTCCAGCGACGCAGACCGAATTCGTACAGCTGGATGCCGATCTGGTGGCGGTGGTGCAGCGCAGCGGCGCCGACAGCTCCACCGATGTCAACTCGTCCATCGACGAGGAGTTCGAGCAGTACGCGGATGTCAAGGCCGAGGCGGGGGGTGCGCCGTGAGTACAGATACGCGTCGACGCCACACGGCACAGGGACCCGCCAGCAGGACTCGAGGCGTCACCACTGACCCGCGCTCGCGCCGTGGGGAAACCGCTACAACCGCTACATCCGCACGGTCGCATGCTCGCCGTGACCCTTCGGTCGTCGACACGTCCAAGTCCGCCACATCCAAGGCCAGCGCGACTCAGACCGCACGCGCCAAGACTGCACCGAGGTCGGCGACGACTGCCGGGCGGAATCACAAGCCGGTCAACCGTGGGCAGCAGGTGCCAGACCGCTCGCCGCGTCCGTTGCAGAAGCGGCTCAACGCAACCAAGCGACCGAAGCGGACCAAACAGCCCGCCGGTATCAACCTGACGTTTCGCGCTGGCGACACTCGGCGCCGCCTCGTCGCCGTGTTCGTGATCAGCGTGCTGCTGTTCGCTGCGGTGGTTGCGCGGGTGGCGTTCTTGCAGACGGCAGGCTCGGACTCTCTCGTTGCCGCCGGCAAGGCGCAGCGCGTGTCGGAGTCGATTCTCTACGCGCCGCGAGGCACGATCTTCGCTCGCGACGGCGGCGAGCTCGTGATGAGCGTCCCAAGTAGCACCCTGATCGCGAACCCCAAGCTGGTCACAGACCCGGTCGGCGTGGCAGCGTTGTTGGGCACGATGTTGCAGTTGACGCCCGAAAAGCAACAGTCACTCCTGGCCGCATTCACTGCCAAGGAAAAGAGCTTCCTGTACATCGCTCGACAGATTGATGACGACCTTGCGAATTCAGTGGTGGCGCTGAATCTCAGCGGCATCGAAGTACTGCGTGAGGACAAGCGAATCATGCCCAGCGGCGAAGTCGGTCGCAGCCTGCTGGGCCGTACTGATATCGATGGCATCGGCACAGCGGGTGTGGAGCTGTTGTACAACGAGGAACTCACCGGCGTGAACGGCGAGCGCGTGCGTGAACGAGACGCCGAGGGTCGGTCGATTCCCGGGTCGGGAGCGACGACCACCAACGCCGTGCCGGGCGATGACTTGATTCTGACGCTGGATCGCTCGCTGCAGTATCAAGTGGAGCAGGCCTTGATTGCCCGCGTCTCCGAACTCAGCGCCAAGGGTGGCGCGGTGGTTGTGATGGATACCGCCACAGGCGACATCTATGCCGTCGCCAACGTCAGCCGCGGCGAGGACGGCGTCGTTGCCGTCACATCCGCAAACCTCGCAGCTGTCGAACCCTTCGAAGCCGGTTCTGTCGCCAAGGTGTTCAGCCTTGCGGCCGTCGTCGACACGGGTGTTGCGACGCCCGACAGGGTGATCTCAGTGCCAGGACGAATCGTGTACGACAAAGGCACGCCTTGGGAACACACCATCAACGACGCGGAGCCGCACGGCACTCAACCAATGTCGCTGCGCGACATCATCGTGCAGTCCTCCAACATCGGCACGCTGTTGCTCACCGACGAGGTTGGCACCGAACGCTTCGGCAGCTACCTCGAGTCCTTCGGTTTCGGTCGAAAGACGGCACTCAACTTTCCCGATGAGAGCGTGGGCATCTACAAGCCGGCGTCTGAGTGGGAGGGCACCGAGAAGCAATCGCACAGCTATGGGTACGGCTACTCCGTGACCGCGCTGCAACTGACCGCAGCCGTCAACACTGTTGCGAATGGTGGCGTCTACGTTGCGCCCAAGTTGGTGGCAGCGACCATCGGTGCCGATGGTGAAGTCACAGACACCGCCCCCTCCGCAACTCACACCGTCGTGCAACCAACAACTGCGGCAACGATGACCGA
>JANOYI010000307.1:0-5612 GCA_031428795.1 Ilumatobacteraceae bacterium
CCCGCCATCCAACCAGCAACCAGCAGTTCCCAAGCCCTCAGCCAGCCATCGACAACGCATTCATGCGACAGCCACCATGGGCGGTCCACTGTGCCGAAATCGTCACCCTTGCCCACCCATGGGTGGAGAAGCGTGCCAGAAGTCAGGCGGACTTGAGGGCTTCGATGATGCTGGTCCAGCGGGTCGGGTCGGATTTGTATGGCGCGTAGAAGCTGATCCGCTGGATGACGTCGCCGTAGCGCCGTTGCAGCTCGGGAGCCATGTGCTCGGGCTCGCCGACGACAGCGAACGTGTGGAGGATCTCGTCGGTGATCAGGTTGCCCATTTCCACCCACTGACCCTGCTTCGACAGCGCATTGAGCTCGTCGTGCAGGCCGTCCCAGCCGTGCATGTCGAGCACTCCTCGGTACGCAGGCGTGCTGCCGTAGAACGCAATCTGCTGACGGGTGCCCGCGGCCGCGGCGGCAAGCTCTTCCTCGTTGCTGCCGGTGACAACGAACGACGGCCCGACGATCTCGAACCCTTCCATCGTCTTGCCAGCCTTCGCGCGTCCACGCTGCAAGGCGGGAAGGGTGACCTCACGCAGGTAACGCTCGGTGGTGAAGCCATGGCAGATGAACCCGTCGCACACTTCGCCGGCCACTTCGGTCATCATCTCCCCGACGCCGGCCAGGAAAATCTTGGGCACGCCGAACCCAGCCAGGTCGGCACGGTCAGGCGTGAAGAACGGGGTCATCAGCGTGTGCGTGTAGAAATCGCCACGGAACGCCAGGGGAGTGCCGTTCTCCCACGTGTCCCAGATGGCCCGAATGGCCAGGATCATCTCGCGTATACGAGGGGCCGGGTGGCTCCATTCCTGGCTGAACCGCTTGGTGATGTGCGGCTTGATCTGGCTGCCGAGGCCGAGCACGAAGCGGCCCCTGGAGTACGACTGGAGGTCCCAACCGATGTTGGCCAGCGTCATCGGGTTGCGGGCGAATGCCACCGCAATCGAGGTGCCGATCTCCAGCGTCTCGGTGTGTTCCGCTGCGAGCAACAGCGGAAAGAACGGATCGTGGCTCGTCTCCGCAGTCCACGCACCGGAGTAACCAGCGTCCTCGAGTTCCTTCGCCTGTGCGCCAGCGCGCTCGAGGTTCGTGCCAATGCCACCGTCAACCTTCATCTGCCCCTCCAGCCAGTCACGTGTCGGTGCTGACAGTAGTCAGCGCGGCGTCGCAAGCGAAAGGTGAACGGGCTACTCGAAAATCGGCTTCAGGCGGCGGAGCTGTGGAGTTGGCGGGGGGCTTCGAGTGCGATGCGGTGGATGAGGCCGAAGGCACGCTCGCGGGCGATGGTGGGCTGCGTGTCGTCGCTGACGATGTCGATGGCGATCTGACGGAACCCTTCGCAGTGGAGCAGGTTGGCCAGCGCAATCACTTCGACTGCGTGGTGGTCGAAGCCGTACTGCTCGATTCCCTTGGCGAGGTTGTCGAGCTGGGCTGGGGTTGTGCGGAGCTGTCTGTGAGGTGCGTCGAAGAGGACGAGAACGACAATCTCGTTGCTCGGTTACTGTCCGACGAGCTCGACCTGACGTTCGTGATCGGTGTCTCGGATGACGATGCAATTGAGACGACGACTCTGCTCGTCGACCCGTACGTATTGGTGAGCCCCGCCAGCGTCGATGGTCGAATCACAGACCCGGCTCGACTGGACGGTGTGCCGATGATCGGTCAAACACCGAACGGTTGCCAGTTTGCCGTCGACAACGCGTTGCGCGAGCTCGGCCTGGTGCTCGACTACGTGTTCCGCACCAACGACAACGCGGCGGTGCAGGCGATGGTACGCGCCGGCATGGGGTACGCCATTCTGCCGAATCTCGCCGTCGACCGCTTCTACCCGGGCGTGCTGATCTCGGTGATGGAGCCGGCACTTCCGCCGCGTGTGATCGCCATCGCTCGCCGTCGTGGCCGCACGCTGCCGCCGGCAGCAGACCGGTTCATCGAGCTCGCCCAGGCCCTGTGCCGCGACCTCCAGTTGCCCGAGTATTGGCCGACGTCCGTCGGTGCCTAGCCGAGGCCTGGTTCGCCGGGGTCCTTGTCCTGGTCGCGGAGGAACTGTTCGAACTCTGCGGCCAGTTCATCGCCGCTGGGCATTTCGCTGATTGCTCGATCGAGGTCGAGCGTTTGCTGCTCGGCTCGGTCGTAGAGCGTCTCCAGCTGATTGACCATTGCTTCGTGTTCGTCGTTGCCGCCGACCAACACGTTGATCCTCTGGTGCTGGATCTCGGCCTCGCTGGCCAGGCCCGAGCCGTCTATGGTGATGCCCGTGACCTCGGTCAGCCCGTCGAGCAGCGCGGCCGACGCAGCCGGATAGCTCATCGCACTGACGTAGTGCGGTACCTGCACCCACAGTCCCAAGGACGCAATGCCCGCCTCGGTCAGAGCATGCTCCAACACTGCGGCCATGCCTGCAGGCACGTCGACGGAGTTCTTCAGGTAGGGCAGATCGGAAATCACATCGGCAGACGGCGAACTGCAGGACAGTCGAGCCGGCCGGGTGTGCGGTGAGGCGAACGGATACGACCCGAACGCGACCATCTGGTACACGCCAAGTTGCAACGCCAGTTGAGTGACAGCACTGGCGAACCCGCGCCACTGCGAATCTGGCTCTGGCCCGAGAAGCGTCAGAACGGCCTGGCCTTTGCTGTCGACTCCGACTTTCAGCTCGATGTCGCTCCACGCCAGCTTTGTGTTCACGCCCTCGCGCAGCTCCATCGTTGGTCGGCGGGCGCGGTAGTCGATGAACGTGTCGCCGTCGAAGGTGGCGAGCGCCTTGGTGTCGCACGCGCTGTCCAGCGCCGCCATCGCCGCAGCGGCGGCACCGCTGGCGTCGATCCACCCGTGGAGGTGCACGACCATCACGGGGCGGTGGAGGACTGGAATGTCACTGTGCAATTCATAACGAGGGTTCACGGCAGTTGCTCCAACATCTGTTCGGCCGAGGTGGCTGCGGCCTCGACCTGCAACTTGAAAGGATTCAGCTCGGCGGCGTCGCGCGCGCCGAGTGCGCCGCCGAGGTACCGGGCGTAGACGCCCTCGAGAATGCACGCCAATTTCCAGTAGGCGAACGACACGTAGAACGGCAGGTTCGTGACGTCGCGGCCACTGACCTGTGCATAACGATCGGCCAACTGCGCGCGGTCGTAGAAGCCGGGCGCAGTCGTTGCCGAACCCGTCCACGCTGACGCGACGTCGTTGGGGCCAGTCCAATACACCTGCAGCAAACCGAGATCCGCGAGTGGATCGCCCAACGTGCAAATCTCCCAATCGAGCACGGCCACCACTCGGCCGTCGTCGCCCACCATGCAGTTGTCCAGGCGGTAGTCACCGTGCACGATCGTGGCCGGGCCCTGCTCTGGAATGCGGCGAAGCAATTCGTCGTGGACTCGGTCGACGGCGAGAAGTGCTCGGGTCTGCTGCTGGTTCCATTGCCCGTACCAGCGCTTCAACTGACGTGCGATGTAGCCCTCGTGGCGTCCGAGTTCATTGAGCCCCGCAATGTCAAGATCAACTGAATGGATAGCGACCATCGTGTCCACCAACGATTCGCTCGCGACCCGACGCGCGTCGGGGGAGAGAACCGCCTCGGCGACTGCTCTGTCGCGCAGCACGTGGCCGTCGACGAAACCCATCACATAGAAGGGCGCCTCGTTGACAGACAGGTCGTCGCAGAACCCGAGTGCGGGGGCGACAGGGACGGCGGATTTCTGGAGGCCGCTGATGATGCGGTGCTCGCGACCCATGTCGTGCGCGCTGGCCAGCACGTGACCGAGGGGTGGCCGGCGCAGTACAAACCGGTTGCCGTCAGTGCCCGTCACGGTGAACGTGAGGTTGGAGTGGCCACCAGCGATGACGTCGAAGGTGAACGGGCCAATCGCACCGACCACGTTGGCCTGCAACCACTCGCTGACTGCCGCCACATCGATACCCTGAACAGGACTCATTGCTTCGGTACGGTACCGCCCGTTACCGATATCGTGCCCACCATGGCCACCGATGTCACCGACGCAACCTTCCAGACCGAAGTCATCGACCGTTCGCACGACGTGACGGTGATTGTCGATCTGTGGGCGCCATGGTGTGGCCCGTGCCGCACGCTTGGCCCCATCATCGAGAAGGTGGTCGACGCGGCCGGCGGCAAGGTCGTGCTGGTGAAGGTCGACACCGACCAGAACCCGGCTATCTCGAAGGCGTTTGAGGTGCAATCGATTCCGGCCGTCTACGCGTTGAAGAACGGCGCAGTCGTCGACGGTTTCATGGGGGCGCTGCCCGAGCACCTCGTGCAACAGTTCGTCGATTCGCTGATGCCCACCGAGGGCGAGGATGCCATGGCCGCCCTGCTGGCCGAGGGTACTGAGGGTTCGTTCCGCGCTGCGCTGGAGATCGAACCCGGCAACGAGGATGCCATCGCCGGTCTGGCTGAGTTGCTGATCGTTCGGGGTGAGAACGAGCAGGCGCTGCAGTTCCTTGCCCGCATCCCTGAGACCGATCGCACTCGCCACATCGCCGCGTCCGCCCGGGTGCAGGTTGCTCCCGACGACGACCACGAAGCCACCCTCACCGCACTGCTCGATCAGGTGAAGGCGGACGAAGCCGCCCGTCAGCAATACGTCGACCTCTTGGAACTCATGGGCCCCAGCGACCCACGGGTCGCGGTCTACCGCAAGAAGCTGACGGCCCGCCTCTTCTGAGCCCTGGGCGTGTCGGCGTGCGCGTCGGCTAGCGTCACGCAGCGTGTCGGACGAGGAGCGCATGCTGCGCGTGGGAATGGTCAGTCCGTACAGCCTGTCGGTGCCTGGCGGCGTGCAGATGCAGGCGATGGGTCTCGCCCGCGAACTGCGTCGCATGGGCCACGAAGTTCGCGTGCTCGGCCCCTGTGACGGGCCCCCGCCGGCTACGTTTGTCACCCCACTGGGCAACAGTCTGCCTACCTCCACCAACGGCTCGATCGCCCCGTTGGCGCCTGACCCTTCTTGTGTGTTGCGCACCATGCGTGTGCTGTTCGAGGAACAGTTCGATGTGTTGCACCTGCATGAGCCATTCGCCCCTGGCCCGCCGATGACTTCGATGCTGCTGCACCCGGCTCCCGTAATTGCAACCTTCCACGCTGCCGGCGACAGCCCGAGCTACAAGTACGGCAGCGCGCCGATGAGGGCCGCCTCGAAGAACATCGCACGCAGCATTGCGGTGTCGAAGGATGCGCTCGCGCTGGTGCAGGCGGCAGTGCCCGGCAACTATGAGGTGCTGTACAACGGTGTGGAGCTGGGTGACTATCGGGCGGCGAAGCCCTATCCCACGACCGGCCCGACGGTCTTCTTCTGTGGACGGCACGAGGAGCGCAAAGGTCTCGACGTACTGCTGGCCGCCATGCCATTTCTCGGAGCCGACGTTCAACTGTGGGTGGGCAGCAACGGCCCGGACACTGACCGCTTGCGCGCACAAACCGCGAACGACGAGCGCATTCACTGGCTCGGCCGACTCAGCGACGAGGAGAAGATCGCCCGCCTCAAAGGTGCCGACGTGTTCTGCGCCCCGTCTCTGCACGGTGAGTCGTTTGGCGTCGTCCTGATCGAA
>JANOYI010000308.1:0-2749 GCA_031428795.1 Ilumatobacteraceae bacterium
GGGATGCGTCGGTGATGCCGGCGGCAGCTGCTTCCACGATGCGGTCGAACTCGTCGAGCTCGTCGTACACGCCGGGCTCGGCTGCACGGACCTGTTCGGGCCCTAGCAGCTCGCCGTTACGGTGAATCCAACGACGAATCGCGGTCCACTGCTCGCCAGCACCCAGCCGCTCGATGCCAAACCGTTCCAGCTTCTCGACCAGGCGTACATGGATCGAGTCGATCCACTCGGCGCCGCTTTCGGCGACCTGTCCGGCAATGAACGGCGAGCGAATCGACCGAACGCGGCCTCCAGGCCGATGACCTCCCTCAATCAACATGACATCGCATCCCGCCGCCTGTAACACCTCCGTGGCGCGCAAACCGGCGAGTCCAGCACCGACGACAACGACTCGCATACGAAAGTGTCAGCCGCCGCCGAGTGTGGCGGCGATCTGCGACGACGAATCGCCCGACTTCTTCAGCACCGACGCAAGGAAGGCCAGGAGTCCCATCGTCATCACGAACAAGACCACCGCGCCGACACCCCAGAATGGTGCGATCTCGCTCTTGGTGGCGCTGATGAGTGCCACCGGGAAGGTACCCGAGGTGCCGCTGATGAGGTTCGAAATGATGGTGTTGTCGAGGCACAGCGTGAACGACAGCAGCCCGCCCGCAATCAGCGCCGAACTGATGAGGGGCAGGGTGATCTGCCGAAAAGCACGTCCAGGTGGAGCGCCGAGGTCGCCGGCAGCCTCCTCCAAGGCACCATCCAGGCCGGCCAAGCGGGCCCGCACGATCAAGGTCACGACGGCGCTGGCATACAGCGACTGACCAACCCAGAGGCGCATCATTCCGTAGGGCACCGGCCCGAAGTCATTGGTAAACGGACCTTCAAGGCGTTGCATCCAGCCGGCGAGCGCAATGGCATCCATGATCTCCGGTGTGACGAGGATGAGGAACACAATTCCCATGAACACCCGCGCCCAATTGCCCGGGTGGCGAGCAAGGGCGACGCCGCTGAGCCCGCCCAGGACCACGGCAATGATCGTGGCACCGAAGGCTGCCAGGAACGAGCCGCGCAAGCTGTCGCCGACACCGGCGTTCTGGAAGATGGTGCTGTACCAATCGGTCATCAGACCATTGACGACTATCGCAATACCAAACGCCACTACACCCGACCAGCGGCTGAGCACGCGAACGGGTCGGCCGGTCACCTTTCTCACCACGTATGGCAGGAGCAGTCCGATGGTCATGATCGCTGCGAAGCGGACCAACATCGGACCCGACTCACCGAAGTCGAAGAGACCCGTTTTCAGACGACCGGACGCTGAGCGACCAGGTTCGCCACCCCACCACACACTGCTGTAGCTGCCGCCCCAGATCTCGAACGCCGAGCCGTTGTTGAACGAGTGGCGGATGACCAACAGAATCGGGATGAACAGGAAGGTCAGTACCAGCGTGGTCCAGACCATGAGCGCTGGCCGCAGCAGCTCCGGCAAACGGCGGGGACGAGGCTCCTTGCGTGGGCGCGCCCGATATGAATCGACAACTGGGCGTGCCAGTCGGACCAACGCGCGGGCCAGGTAGAACAACCCTGCCATCGCCGCCAGCGCCAGCAGGACCATCACGATCATCAAGACCGCCATCGCTGCGCCCTGGGGCCAGTTCTGCGCACCCTTGAACTGGCTGTCGATCAACGTGCCGACCATCAGTCCCTTGACGCCGCCCAGAATGGTGCCGGTGACATAGTCACCGCACATCGGGATGAATGTGAGCACAACGCCCGCCGCAATGCCCGGCCCCGAGAGCGGCATCGTCACCGACGCAAACGTGGACGAACGGTTGGCGCCGAGATCCTTCGACGCCTCACGGAGGGCGGGGTCGATGCGGTCGAGCGCAACGAACAGCGGCAGCACCATGAAACCGATGTAGTTGTAGACGATGGCGATGAAGACTGCGGTGCGCGTACCAAGCACGTCGAACGGACCATCCATCCAACCGATGTCCTGCAGCCATCTCGAGAACTCGCCGTTGGCCGACAGCGGGATCTTCCAGGCCAGCGTGCGGATGAGGAAGCTGGTGAAGCTGGGAATGATGACCGCCGCCAACAGCAGGGCGCGCCACCTCTCGCTCACCTTGAACGCGATGAAGTACGCCACCGGAAAGCCGATGACGAGACACAAGAACGTCGCAGTGATTGCGATTTCCAATGTGGCTCGGAACACAGTGAAGAACAGGTCGGAGAACACCTCGCGGTAATTCTGCAGCGTGGGATTCGCCATGTCGACCGGCACCAGCTCGCTTGAGTCCTTGGTCCCGAACGAGTACACGACGATCACGCCGATCGGCACGATGAAGAACAGCGTGTACCAGATCAATGACGGAATGGCGAGGCCCCACTTTGGGCCCCGCCGCTTCCGATATGCGGGAGGTGCTACCGCAGATGACACTGTGATCAGCCGGCGGCCTTGGCCTTGGCCTTGTCGGTGATCTCCACGATGCGATCCTGAGCGCTGTTCACGGCGCCAGTCTTCATGGTTGCCACTTGCTCCTCGGTGAAGAAGATCATGTCCGCGTAGGTCAGGTCAGGTGACAGTTCGGCGATGAGCTGATCGATCATCTTCATGCCGCTGTGGTAACCGTGGTACTCGAGATCCTTGATCGAGATCTCGGGTGTCAGCAGCCAGTTGATCCAGGCGTGAGCCGCCTCTGGGTTCGGGGCGCCAGTGGGGATGCAGTAGTTATCCATCCACAGCTCGGTCTCAGGG
>JANOYI010000309.1:0-4062 GCA_031428795.1 Ilumatobacteraceae bacterium
CGCGGGTTGGCGCGGTTGAGTTCGTCGAACAGCACCACGTTGGCGAACACCGGGCCGGGTCGAAAGTGCAGGCCGAACCCGTCGGCGTTGGGGGCCAGTGAGCCCACCACGTCCCCTGGCAACAGGTCGGCGGTGCCTTGCACGCGAGCGAAGGTGCCACCCAGCGAGGCGGCGACAGTCTGCGCGAGCAGCGTCTTGCCAACTCCTGGAATGTCTTCAGCCAGCAGGTGCCCGCCTGCCAGTACGCACGCGGTAGCGATCTCGATCTGCTCGTGGCGACCTGCGAGCACCGAGCTGATGCTCGTCACCAGCGAAGTCGCCAGTGAGTTCGGACCGGAGGGCGCGGGAGTTCTCTCGGAGGCCAATGTAGAAGTCATGCCCATCTTCATCGGTCGTGTACAGCCCGATCTCAAGCGCGACCCTGAGGCGGTTTTGGTTTCGGCTCGATGCAGCGCCGCCGGGATGGATCGGAGGGTGCCTGCAGCGATGCGGACGCGTTCGTAGCGTCGATGGCCAAGCAGTGGCAACTCCGTAGCGCGGCGCTTGATGTCAGTCGGCGAGTGCGGCACGAATCACGTTGACGGTTTCCAGCGCGGCAAGTGCCGCGTCGGCACCCTTGTTGCCGGCCTTGCTGCCCGCTCGCTCCAGCGCTTGGTCCATCGTGTCGACGGTGATGATGCCGTTTGTGACGACCACCCCGGTGTCGTGCGCAACTCGGGTCAGCCCGGCGGCGCTCTGATTGGCGATTACCTCGAAGTGGTAGGTGGCGCCACGCATGACCGCGCCGAGTGCGACGATGGCGTCGTAGCGCCCGCTCGCGGCCAGAGCCTGGGCAGCCATCGGAATCTCCCATGCGCCCGGCACCCAGACGGTGTCGATTGCGTCAGCGTCGGT
Source organism: Ilumatobacteraceae bacterium (assembly GCA_031428795.1). Taxonomy (GTDB): domain Bacteria; phylum Actinomycetota; class Acidimicrobiia; order Acidimicrobiales; family Ilumatobacteraceae; genus UBA668. The sequence goes on from JANOYI010000309.1 coordinate 895, forward strand.
GCCGTGGCGGGTCAGCGCGTCGCGGGCGCCCGCCTCGAGGCGGCCAACGATGAGGTCGTTGAAGCGGCTGCACACCAGTGCGACGCGAAGTCCGGCGCCATTCATCTGTCCGTGAAACGTGGTCATACCAGTACTCCTGAGTTTTTGTGTTGTTGTTCGCTGTGGCCGGGCCGGTTCAGCTGAACCGGTGTGGTGGCAGGGTCGGCGGCCATGATGAGGTCGCCTTCGTTCTCGCGATTCTCGTCGTCGGCCACGACCACGATGCCGCCGTTGGCGAGATGCGCGACCGCGGTGTCGATGCTGTCGAACGGGTCGTTCATGCTGCCGTTCATCTCAGGACACCGCTTGCACGTGGCCGGCCAGCAGTCGTTCGACATACTTGGCGAGTACGTCGACTTCTATGTTGACCGGGTCGCCCGGTCGCTTCGTGCCCAGAGTCGTCACCTCCGACGTGTGCGGAATGATCGCCACCGTGAACGTGTCGGCGGTGGGTACCACAACGGTGAGGCTGACGCCGTCGACCGTGATCGACCCTTTCTCCACCACGTACTTCATCAGTTCTGCCGGAATACGCACTCGCAGCTCCGGCGCCGGTTGCACTACCTCGCCGACGCCGTCGACATGGCCCTGAACCAGGTGACCGCCCAACCGGTCGGCCAGGCGCACTGAGCGCTCCAGGTTCAATGGCGAACCGACCGCGATGCCGCGCAGGCTGGTGCGCGCGAGCGTCTCCTCGCTCACGTCCGCCTCCCACCACCCATCGCCCCGCTCCACCAGCGTCAGGCAGCAGCCGTTGACGGCAATCGAGTCGCCCAGGTGCACGTCCTCGAGTACGACTCGCGCAGCAATACGCAGGCGCGTGCCCTCGAAGGCCACAACACTTCCCATCTCTTCCACGATTCCCGTGAACATGTGCCAGTCCTGTCCTCTCATTGCCGAGCTGCGAGCTGCGAGGTGCAGGAGTACGGCAACGCGAACAAGACGGCTATGCCGCCCGTCCAAATTGGACATGGCGGCGCGACCGAATCGCATACGTCAACCCTGCTCCCATCCGGACTATGACCGTCGGCCCCTGGATTACACAGAGTCGGCCACACACACGCCACTTGCGCGACGCTTGCTGTGTGCGGTTCGCGGGCTCTCACCGCCGATAGGGAATTTCACCCAACCCCGCAGGGGGTTATTCAGTTGTCAGCCCGCGACCGTACCAGCGCCGATCCGTCAAGCCTCGGTCGCGAGCTGCTGGTAAAGGGTGACGTAGGCGGCGGCGGCGCTGGCCCAGCTGACGTCGCGGGTCATGGCTCGCTTCATCACCAGCTTCCAAGCCGGCGCGTCGGCGTACAGATCGCAGGCGCGCTCGATTGCGGCGGCCAACTGCTCCGCATCCACGGGGCTGAACTGGAAACCGGTAGCGACCCCGTCGTGCAAGGCTGCGCCATTGGCATCGATGACGGTGTCGGCCAGGCCGCCGACGCGAGAGACCACAGGCAGCGTGCCGTAGCGCAGCCCGTACAGTTGGGTGAGCCCGCACGGCTCGAAACGTGACGGCACGATGATCGCGTCGGAACCCGCCTGGAGGCGGTGCGAAAGCGGCTCGTCGTAGCCGATGGTCACCGAAACACTTTCGTGGTGCTCCTCGGCGCAGCGACGGAAGTCGTCCTCCAACCCACGCTCACCTGAGCCGAGTACTGCCAGCTGCGCTCCACAGCCGAGCAAGCGCGGCAGCGCGTCCAGCAGAAGGTCGAGTCCCTTCTGCGTGGTGAGCCGGCTGACCACGCAGAACAGTGGTGCGTCGCCCCGAACGTCGAGGCCCAACTCCATTTGCAGCGCGGTCTTGTTGGTGGCCTTCGCGGGCAGCTTCCGCACGGAGTACGCGACCGTGAGTGCAGGGTCGGCCGCCGGGTTCCACACGGTGACGTCGATGCCGTTGGCGATTCCGGTCAGGTGGTCGGGCCGGGCGCGCAGCAAGCCGTCGAAGCCCATGCCCTGATCCTGCGTGCGGATCTCGCGGGCGTACGTGGGGCTGACGGTGCTGAGGTGGGTGCTCCACAACACGCCTGCTTTGAGAAAGCTGAGGCCACCCCAGTACTCCATCGAGTCGCTGTCGGCCGGGTCCAGCGCGGCCCTCGGGAGGCGAAGGGCACCGAACGCGTCGCTTCCGAACACACCCTGAAATGCGAGGTTGTGAATGGTCAGCAGGGTTGGCGGCACCGTCTGTTCACCGAGGGGCGCCTGTTCGAAGTGGAGGTACGCAGCGGTGAGAGCGGCCTGCCAGTCGTGCAAATGGACCAGGTCGGGCTGCCAGGTGCCCAGTCGACCCATCGCAATCTCGGCGCCGACCCACGAAAGTGCGCCGAAGCGCAGGTGGTTGTCCGGCCAGTCGTTTCCCGCCGCGTCGAGGTACGGGCCGCCACCGGCGCGGTTGTACAGGTGCGGTGCCTCTAGCAGCAATACGTTCAGGCCGTCAGCTGTGCGGCCTGTACTCAGCGTGCCCGCTCCGCCAAAGAGCTTCGGCAGCGGTGCGACCTTGCGGACTCCTGTCAACTGCTCGCGCACGCCGGGGTAGCCAGGCAGCAGCACCCGTGCCTCGACCCCCAAGGGAGCGAGCGCCAGCGGAAGCGCACCGGCGACATCAGCCAAACCGCCGGTTTTCACCAACGGGTAGCACTCCGGAGTGACGAACAGGACCTTCACGACGAAAGACCGTAACTGATTGACCCCAGCATGCGAGCGACGCGGTACATTCCGGGCATGGCCGAACCCAAGGTGCTCGTCATCGTTCTCGCTGGTGGAGAGGGCAAGCGCATGCTTCCCCTGACGGAGGACCGCGCCAAGCCGGCCGTCCCCTTCGGAGGCAGTTACCGCATCATCGACTTCGCGCTGTCGAATTTTGCGAACTCGCGGTACCTCAAGATCGTGGTGCTCACGCAGTACAAGAGCCACAGCCTCGACCGGCACATCAGCCAGACATGGCGGTTCAGCGGCCTGCTGGGTAACTACGTAACGCCCGTGCCCGCACAGATGCGCCGCGGCCCGCACTGGTTCGCCGGTTCTGCCGACGCGATCTATCAGAACCTCAACCTGATCACCGACGAGATGCCCGATGTGGTGTGCGTGTTCGGCGCCGACCACATCTATCGCATGGATGTCAGCCAGATGGTCGAGCAG
>JANOYI010000310.1:0-2626 GCA_031428795.1 Ilumatobacteraceae bacterium
CTCGCCCGAGCCACCGGCGAACTGACCCAAGCCGCCATGGAGCAGCTGCTCGAGGGCTTGCCGAATGGTCAGCCCGTGGGTCGCTTGGAGATTCCGGCAATCGACTTCGACTGGCTGGTCATCGACAACCCGCTTGGAGCCCAAGCCTGGGCCGGACTTGTTCCCGTCTTGGTCAGCGGGCCGGTCCCCGGGCAGACCGTCGACGGCGGAGTCAGCGTCCTCTGGGGCACGCGCACTACCTACAGCGCCCCTTTCCTCGACATCGACAAACTGGTCGCCGGTGACGTCGTCCTGTGGGCCGGCACGGACGGCACTGAAGCGAGATTCGAGGTCATCGGATCCGCAATCGGCGAGGACTCTCAGGCGCCCGAGGGCACCGCCCTCGAACTTCGTACCTACACACCAGAGTTCACGTCGAACGAAACCCTGATCGTCTACGCCCGCCGAACCGCGTAGCCCTCTGACCTGGGCACTATCACTTTGCTGCAGCTCCGAGTATCGAATTGCTGCAGTCCTGCCTGTCGGATTGCTGCAGGGCTTCTGGTCGCGAGTCGTTGCAGTCGTGTGGAACGTATCGCGACCAGAAACCCTTTCAGAGCGGTTCCAGAGATGCTTTGGGGCCGTACTTTGAATTCAATGGTCGCTACGTAGGGACCATTGAATTCACGGGTCGGCCGACCGCGCCCGACTAGCGGCGGAACCAGGTGAGTTGGTCGGCTACTTTCGCTCGCAAGACCTCGTCGGTGACGCCGAGGCCTTCGGACGGGGCCAGGGCCAATACTGCGATTTTGCCTTCGTGCATGTTGTGCTGCACTTGGTAGGCGGCCTCGCCGCTCTGCTCGAGTGCGAACACCTGGCTCATCACCGGGTGCACCATGCCCTTGCTGATCAGCCGGTTGGCTTCGTACGCCTCTTTGTAGTTGGCGAAATGCGAACCGACGAGATTCTTGAGCCGCATCCAGAAGTGGCGGTTGTCGAACTCCATCATGAAGCCGCTGGTGGCCGCGCAGGTGACGATGGTTCCGCCGCGCTTGGCGACGTACATCGAGGCGGCAAAGGTCGAGCGGCCCGGGTGCTCGAACACGATGTCGGGGTCTTCACCGCACAGGTCGCGGATATCGCGACCCAACCGACGCCACTCGCCTTCGTCGTGCGTGTGCTCGTCCTTCCAGAACTGATAGCCGGCGGCCGAGCGGTCGATGATGTGCTCGACGCCCATCTTGCGCAAGATGTCGGCCTTGTCGGGCGACGACACCACGCACACGGGAATGCCGCCACCGTTGAGCACGTACTGCGTGGCGTATGCACCTATGCCGCCCGTGGCACCCCAAATCAGCACCACGTCGCCCTGCTTCATGCGGGCGCCATTACGGCCGACGAGCATGCGATACGAGGTGCTGTTGCACAGCGCGCTCACAGCCGCTTCCTCCCACGTGAGGTGGGCTGGCTTGGGCATGAGAGCGTTGGCCTTCACCACGGCGAGATCGGCGAGGCCGCCGAAGTTGGTCTCGTAGCCCCAGATGCGCTGGTTCGCGGCCATCATCGAGTCGTCGTGCGCCGAGGGGTCCTGGTCGTCGACGTGGTTGCAGTGGACGGTCACCCGGTCGCCCGGCTTCCAGTTGCGCACGGCCGACCCAACCTTCAGCACCACACCGGAGGCATCGCTGCCGACCACATGGTACGGCAGGTCGTGACGCTTCGCCCACTCGCTCTCACGGCCTAAGCGCGCCAGCGCGCCGAACGTGCTGATCGGCTCGAAGATGCTGGTCCAGACCGTGTTGAAGTTGATGCTGCTGGCCATCACGGCCAGGTACACCTCGTCGGGCGCGAGTTCGGGCGTGGGCACCTCGCCCACGTGCAGGCTCTCGCGCGGGTCCTTGTCCTTCGACGCCACGCCCTTCCACATGTCTTGCTCGTCCTTGAGGACGTGCACGGCGCGGTAGCTGTCGGGCACGACAAGATCAGCGAACTCTTCCGAGCTGGCGTTGGACTCAATGGCGTCGAGGATGTGCTGCATTCGGCGAGGTTACTGACGGGTAGCAACCCGGAGCGAACCGGTGTCGCTACGACGTAACCGGTACCCGCTTGAAGTCACACCAATCTTCGGCCGGCGTGACATGCACTGCACCCTTGCGACGTGCAAGAGTCGCGCCCTATGTCAACAGCCTTTCGCCGAACTTTTGCCCTCACCGTCGCCGTTGGCGCACTGCTCGCAGCCTGCGGCGACGACACCACCACGAACGACACCACCACGAACGACGCCGCCGACACGACCGCCGACACGGCTGCAGCCGTGAGCGAGACGACGGCAGCAGCCGGGTCCGGCACAGGCGGCCTCCCTGAGGGTTGCGCAGCCGCGGACGGCAGCGCAGCCAAGCAGTCGACCTTCACCGCGTATCCGCCGGTGTGCATCGAGCCCGGTAAGGGCTATGCGGCCGTCATCGAAACCAACCATGGCACCCTGCACGCCACCCTGCGCGCCGACATCGCACCGATGACCGTCAACAGCTTCATCAACCTGGCGCGCTACCACTACTTCGATGGCACGACCTGCCACCGCGCCATCCAGAACTTCGTGGTGCAGTGCGGCGACCCCACCGCTACAGGCACTGGCGGCCCCGGCTAC
>JANOYI010000311.1:0-2301 GCA_031428795.1 Ilumatobacteraceae bacterium
CGCAGCGAACCGCTCCTCGCCGATGTGAAACGGCACCAGCGCATAGCTGTTCGTGGTGACCATGTCGGCGCCCGCCTCGATGAAGTTGGTATGCGCCTGCACGACCCATTCCGGCCCCTCCCACAACGCAAGTGCCGACCATTCAGGCTGCTGGAACGGCGCGCCGATGCGCAGCAACTCTCGCCCCATTCCGCCGTCGAGCACGACCGATCGGCGGGTGGACGAAAAGGCGGTTTCAATACTCACCCCCTCATCGTGTCAGACCCGCCGGCCGCCGCCGCAGCGGTCGACCACGGCGTGAACCGGACGGGGGTTCCACGCGACAACAATGGGGTGGGAGATGGACAATTGACGTGAGATCGGGGCTGGGAAACGCTCAACCATCCGACGCGGAATTGCTTTCCCGTGTCGTGGGGCGAGACCCAGCGGCGTTGCGCACGCTGCATGATCGCCACGCTCCGTGGATCCTGGCTCGCCTTCGCCGGCGCTGCTTCGATGACGACGTCGTGTTCGATGCGCTGCAAGACACCTTCGTCGCCGTGTGGCGAAACGCTGAGTCGTGGTCGGGCGCGGGGGACCCTGCTGCCTGGCTCTGGGGAATTGCATCGCGACGTCTGATTGGGGTTCAACGCCATCGAAGCAGCTGGGACCCGGCGTCGCCGACACTCGATATGGCTGACCCGGGCGACGAGACGGGTACCGTCGCCGAACGCCTTCGGCTCGACGAGGCCGTTGGCAACCTCGATCCTGATCTTCGCGACGCAGTGATGGTGACGTACGTGGAGGGGTTGAGCGTGGCCGAAGCAAGCACAGTGTTGGCGATTCCGGCGGGCACGGTGAAGACGCGTCTGATGCGCGCTCGCAAGCGACTGAAAGGAGAGCTCGAATGACCTCACATGTTTCACTCTCGGTGCTCGAGGTCTACCGCACCGCCTCCGAACAACTCGACGACAACACGGCCTCGTCGGTGGAGGATCACATGATGACGTGCGCTGCGTGCCGTGCAGCCCTGAGCCGCTTGACCCCCACTGACGAGGCCGATCGGTTGTGGGCTGCAATCGTCGGCGAGCTCGAGTTGAGCGTTGAGGCTGCGACCTCAAAGGTGCGGGGATTCGGCCGCCTCATGCTGCTCGCAGCAGCCTCGATCGCATTGATCGCCCTTGCAGTTGTGGCGCTCGCTGGCTGTCGAGAGCCGCCGGAGCCAGCGGCATCAACATTGCCCACCGGCTTCGTCGACCTTGGCTCGGTCGACCAACTGGGGCCTGGCGAGGTGCGCTGGGTCGAGGAGCATCACTTGTATCTCGTCCGCACGGATACCGAATACCTGCTGCTGTCGCGGCGGTCCCCTACCCGCGGATGCCGGTTGGTCACCGGCGACCAACTCATCGCGGGCATCACTGTCGTGGGAAGCGGGGCAACATTCGCCGATCCCTGCCACGGCGCCACATTCGCGCTCGACGGCACGCGTTTGGGAGGGCCCACAGCGCGGGGAATGTACCGCTACCGGTTCGAGATTCGTGACGATCGAATCGTCGCCGACCTTCGTCTGCTCGTGCCCGGACCGCTGTTCGATCTCGACGCCGAAGACGCGGCGCCGCCGTTGCCGGGACCAGGCGGCGTCGACGCAACGTCGCAGGCGTGGCTCAACGCTGCCGACTGGGCCGTCATCCCCGTGATCGATGGCAAGGAGGGTCCGTCGCTCTGGCCGCTCGGAGCATTTCACAACACCTCCACCGACGTGGTCACCGTCTACACGACCGTCAGCGGAAAGTACCTGACGCTGCAGGTCGGCACACTCGAAGCGCTCGACGCGGTCGCCGATCCGCAGGGCTACACAGTCGCCCGCGCTCATCCCGACGGCGGAGACCGGGTGGTCATGGTCTACTTCGACAGCGACGACAGCGACACTGAGTTGACGGCCAACAATGTTCTGCTGCACATCGTGGAGGCGTTCGATCAACAGCCGTAGCAACGGGGCTGACGTCACCCACTCGGCGGGGCCCATCGTCTGTACTGGTATGGACGCGCCGAGGAGGTTGTGGTGAGAGCAGAGACAGCTGCCAGCGATCGGATCTGGGTGGCCGATATGGAGCCGAGCGAGCGGTATCCGCTCTATACGCGCGGCAACACGGGCGAAGTCTTCCCACACGTGCTGTCGGCGCTGGGCGGCACGTTGATGGGCGACGACGTCGGGCGGGCGCAGATGGAGGTGTTCCGCGAGATCGGGTTCGTGACCCCGCGCGATCTCGAGGGCAACAGCCTGGGGACCGGCGTGTTCGGCGGCTACCTGTACGGCAGTGG
>JANOYI010000312.1:0-2072 GCA_031428795.1 Ilumatobacteraceae bacterium
GGGGTGCAGCAGGATTGCAGGCGATGGGCTTTGAAATTCGCCGAACATCGAGTTGACCAGCTTCGACGAGGCGGGCGAGATCAGGATCAGCGACCCGTCCGCGACCGGCAAGGCGACGTGCCTGGGAACCCCCTGCACTGCATCGACCAACTTCGCTCGGGCGCCACTGGGCTCGGTATCGACGAACTGGCGAGACGGCACGGCCGACTCTCGAGGACCGGCGTCGGCAACCGCCAACGACTTATCGGGCGCCGACCAATCGAACCCGAACGCGCGGGCCAGTGCGAGACCGGTTTCATCGTTCGAGCGGCTCTCCCCCACGGGCGCAATCACCGGCGCGACGGGCATCACCATCAGTGAACCGTAGCTGGAGGTGACGTCACTGATCTCGAAGCTGGTGGTAGCCGGCAGCACGACGTCGGCGTAGCGAGTGGTGTCGGTGAGCACCTGTTCGTGCACGACGGTGAACACGTCCTCACGACTGAAGGCGGCCACGACGGCCCGCTGGTCGGGGCACATCACGATTGGGTTGGCGCCTTGCACGAACAACACTTCGCATGGATCGACGGAACCGGGTGCCATCCACTGACCGACCTGATGTAGCGGTAGCGAGCGGCGTGGCAGACCGTTGAAGGACTCCGCTGGCCAACGCTTGCGCGGCTTCGCTGCCCCGGCGGATGTGGAGCCGATGACGCCACTCCCCGGGTGGCCGAAGTGCCCGCCAAGCACAGGCAACGCCAGAATCGCCCGGCAGCCAGCGCCGCCGTTCGCATTGCGCTCCTGGCCCCAGCCGATGCGCAGCATGGTCGGGCGGGTAGTGCCCCACCAGTCGGCCAGCAGGAGTATCGCGGCCGCGTCCAGTCCGGTCACCTCGGCCGCGCGCTCGACGGGCCACTCGGCGGCCGCGGCCAAGAACTCGTCAGCGCCGATCGAGTGCGCTTCGAAGAAGTCGCGATCCAGGTGTCCGGTGGAGGCCCAATGGTTGGCGACTGCGAACGCCAGCACCGTGTCGGTGCCGGGACGGATGGCGAGATGTAGATCGGCACGCTTGGCCATCGCCGTGCGTCGAGGATCGATGACGACGACCCTCGCTCCAGCGGCCACGGCCTGTTGCACGAGCGGCGGAAAGTGTGTGTTGCTGACCGTCGGGTTGGCACCCCAGATGACGACAAGCTTGCTGTGCACCACATCACGTGGATCGGCGGACGCCATCTCGCCGTACACGCTGTCCCAGGCGGCGCCCATGGTCTCGGCGCAGATGGTGTGGTCGACGATGGTGGCGCCGATTGCCGCGAAGAACGCCTCCGAAAGGCTGGCCCTCTCCAACACCGCGGCTGACGAGTTGTAGGTGAACGCGACCACCGCGTCGGCGCCCTTGCGCTCGATCGCAGAGCGCATGCGGCCGGCGATCAGCGCGGTCGCTTCCTCCCACGTCGCCTCTCGAAACTCGCCGGCACCCTTCGGCCCCGTGCGCACCAGCGGCGTCAGTACTCGCTCGGGCGCGTACACCCGCTGCGCGTGACGCTTGACCTTGGCGCAGATCCAGCCATCGGTGAACGGGTTGTCGGGTGAGGCATCGACATCGGTGATGCGCCCGTTGGTGACGGTGACTGCCAGCGAGCAGGCATCGGGGCAATCGAGAGTGCATGCCGTGTGAATGACAGCGACATCGTTCAGCGGTCCAGTGTGGTCGGTGACGTCGGTGACAGTCATTCCCAGGGTCTAGCCGAACGGCCGCGAGGTGGCAAGCAGTGTCACGCATATGACTTTTGCCCCTAACCCTCCCCGGGCCGGGTACGTACCGTTGAGCCATGGAGATGCAGGAGTTCCGCTCTCGTGCCGAGTCGATCGTGCGCGACGGTGCGCTGGGCTACGACCAGAAGTTGCGCCGTCTCGCCGGGCTCGCCACCGAGGCCATCGAGTACCCGGTTCTGTCCGAGGCGTGCCGAGACGCCCTCGACAAACGGGAGATCTGTGACATGTACGAGGGCAATGCGCCGTACACAGCGCGATATGTCCTTCCTGACTACGCAAAGGCGCTGGCCCAGGGCTCTGCGCATCTCGAACTGGAG